>JADGRG010000031.1 GCA_017881145.1 Sandaracinaceae bacterium
ATGCGCAACGCGTCTGTGGTCGCGAAAAGCTCGCGCGGCGTGTGCACGATCGCTGTCATCAGTGCACGGGCTCGCCGAGGTTCTCGCTTGCAACCTCGGGATGTGTCGCGGCGCCGGCCGGCATACCGAAGCTGTGCTCCGCCGCCGGGAATCTACCCGCTCGCACGTCTTCAGCGTAGGCGCGCACGGCTGCAACGCCGCGTGTGTAGAAGGTTTCGTACTCCTTGACGAAGCGCGGCACTCGCTCTGCGCTGAGGCCGAGCAAGTCGTAGCAGACCAACACTTGCCCATCGCATTCGGCGCCAGCGCCGATGCCGACGGTGGGGATGGAAAGTTGTTTGGTGATGCGAGCCGCGAGTGGCGCCGGGATGCCTTCGAGCACCACTGCGTAGGCGCCGGCCTCGGCGACTGCCTTGGCGTCTTGGAGCACGCGCTCGGCGTCGTCCTGGTCCTTGCCCTGCAGTTTGAAACCGCCCATCGCGTGCACGCTCTGCGGCGTCAGCCCAACGTGCCCCATCACGGGAATGCCTGCGCCCACGATGCGCCGGATGGTCTCCGCCATCTCGATGCCGCCTTCCAGCTTCACCGCGTGCATGTTGCCCTCGGCGAGGAAGCGTCCCGCATTGCGCAGCGCATGCTCTGCAGAAACCTGGTAGCTCATGAAAGGCATGTCACCGATGAGGTGCGCACGCCGGCTGCCGCGTGACACGGCACGTGCATGGTAGATCATCTCGTCGAGCGTTACGGGCAACGTGGTGTCGAGTCCTTGCACGACCATGCCCAGCGAGTCGCCGACCAGGAGCGCGTCGGCGCCGCCTTCCTCCAGCATGCGCGCGAAGGTCGCATCGTAGGCCGTCGTCATCACGATGCGCTCGCTGCGCGTCGCCATGGCCCGCAGCGTCTGCACAGTGATGCGCTGACCCAAGCCGAGAGCCGAAGGCTGCTCGGCGGACATCTCGCCAACGGAGTGTTTGGACACGCTACAGCTCACTAGCCCAAGTCGCGGCCGAGTCGAGTCCCGGTCCACGCTCTGACTGCCCACACTTTAGCACATCCGCGACTCGAACCTAAAGGCCGCTCCTGGACGGGGGTTTGCCTAGAGAAATCTGCCACTTGGAGCAGGAGTTGTCAGGGTCGCTGGAGTGCCGGTCAAGCTCCAGCATCGAGCGCGGCCAGCTTGTCTGTGACGAGCGTGCGAGCGCTCTCGTCGGAGGCTAGCTCGCTGGCGCGCTGCAGCGTGCGCCGGGCGTCTTTGGCGAAGCCGAGCTCTTGCATGAGACGCGCGGCTTCCAGGTGATAGGCGAAGAGGTTCGGGCGGTCGCTGCCCTTGGTGAGCAGCGTATAGAGATCCAGCGCTCGGCCCGCGCGCTTGGTCTTCTCGTAGAGCTGCGCCAAGCGCACGGCGCCCTCGGGCGGTAGGTCGAGGTGGTGTCGCGTCACGAGGTAGTCCACGGCGCGCTCCAGGAATTCACACGCCTTGTCATCGTGGCCGGCGTCGGCGTGAGCGAGACCCAGCTCTTGCCAGAGGCGGACGTCGGGGCGGCCTTCGTCGAGCGTGCTCTGCCCGGCTTCCAGAACCTCGATGGCTTCTTCCGGTAGTCCTTCGCGGCGGAAGAACGTGGCCATGGTGAGGTAGGGGCGTGGATCGTGGGGGAACTCCTCCAGCGCAGCTTCACAATGCGCCAGCGCAGCATCGAAGTCGCCAGCTGCGTGCTGCATGAACGCCAGCTCCATGCGCGCCGACAAGCGTGCGTTGCCGCGCTCCTCCGGGTGGAGCCGAGAGAGAAAGTTCTGCAGAGCTTCGGCGGCGAGTGCGTTCTCGTTGGCCAAAAGGCGTGCGCGCCCCAGCTCGAAGTAGAGGTAGCGAGGCGTGTCCGCGCCAACCAGGACTTCCTCCAGGATCGAGCGCGCTTCTGCCGCTTTGCCCTCGTCCAGGAGCAAGAGCGCGTCCTTCACGCGCGACCCATGCGCCAGGTATTCGGCGTATTGATCGTCTTCGAAGCTGCCGGCCATGATCTCGAAGCGATCCTCCTCCGAGGGCTCCGCACATGCACATCCTTCACATTCTTCGCTGCGATCGAGGCGCTCCAGGCGCTCCAACTTGGCTTCGATCTCGCGGGTGAGCTCGGCGCTCGCAGCGGTGTCGAGGGCTGCATGCAGCTCGTCGAGGGCGATCTTTAGGTTGCCTTGCTGGAGCAGCGATTCCGCCTCCTCGATCCGGCCTCTGGCGATGCGGTCACAGCACTCGTCGATGCGCGCTGCCAGATCTACCGGAGGCTCGGTGCCGCCGTCAGCAGCATCACGAGCGCGCTCGTAGGCGAGCTTG
This sequence comes from Sandaracinaceae bacterium, assembly GCA_017881145.1. Taxonomy (GTDB): domain Bacteria; phylum Myxococcota_A; class Polyangia; order Polyangiales; family JAFGIB01; genus JADGRF01. The sequence continues at coordinate 2,327 of JADGRG010000031.1, forward strand.
GCAGCACCGAACTCGCCACGCGAAAAGAGCGCGTCGGCGCGCGTGCGTTCTTCTTGCGCGGACTTGCGACCCAGGAGCTTTCCGAAGAACGACACTATCCGCCTTTGCCTTCCTTGCGAATCACCCACTGCTGCGCAAACGAGCGCAGCTGTGCAGGCACGTTACGGTTCTTTGCCAGCTGCTTGAGCTCTTCCATGCGCAAGTGAGAGATGAAGCGCATCGAAATGCCGACCGGCGTCTTGGAGTTGAAGACCAGGTTGTGCTTGACCTCGGCGCTCTTGATCCACTCTTTCTTGCCACCGATGTAGCGCAGGATCTCTTCGCTGACTTCCTTGCTGCGAGCGATTTCAGCAGCCTCGTTCGCCAGCATCTGCGGCGATTGCACCGCTGCCATCGCGACCTGCTTGCTGTGGTCTCGGACCAGGATGGCCCGAGCAGCCATGTTGCCGACAAGCGCCAGCCGCAGCTTCTCTGCCTTGGTCATCTCCATGATCTGCATGTTGAGCGGCAGGTACTTTTCCTTGACGGCTTCCTCACCGGCAGCCTTGTCTTCCGCGAAGGCGTTTTCGTCGGTGTCGTGCGCCAGCGTCTGTTGAAACGCCGCGTCTTGAGGCAGCGGCTCGTCGCTCGCCTCCGGGATGAGCTGGCCAGCCAGCGCCTCGACGTGTGCTGCAAAGCCAGGGATGCCCGTGAGGTCCAGGCGGTGGCGGGCTGCGAGATCCACCAAGCGATCGGCGGTCGACATGCGCGTGTGGCGGTTCTTGTAGAGCGCCTCGATGATGCCCGGCGCGCCGAGCAAGCGCTGCTCATTGACAGCGATGCGCTCGGTGATGCGCTCGCTGCCGACGCGCGCGATCTCCTCGATGGCGGCGTCGCTGGTCGCAGGGTTGGCGACTAGGTGTCCCAGCACCTCTTCGTTGTGCAGCGTGCGCCCGAGGAAGTGCAGCACTTCGGGCAGCAGCGCCGCTTCGCAGGCGGGACCGATGACGTTCTCGGGCAGCTTGTGCAGCGTGGCGAGGGCAGTGGTGCGGACTTGCTCGTCGGGGTCGGCGGCGAGCTGCGCGAGCATCGTCACCTGATCGTTGCCCTTGACCGGGACCAGACCCTTGGCCGCCATGATGCGCGCAGCGGCTGGCCCTTGCGGGTTGCAGAAGCGCTGGATCGCGCTCGGCAGCTCTTCGAGCGGCAGAGGTAAGTGGCGAATATTCTCCATGGCGGAGCGGCGTAGCAGCGCAGAGTGCTATGGCTCTGCGCCGGTTGGTCAGCACAGCCAGAGCAGGTGGCACGGTCGGTTGGTTGGGCTGGCGGAGGGGGGCGCCATCGGAAATAGTAGCAGGGTGAAAACGCCCTCGAAAGAGTATGCCGTTGCGCGCAAGCGCGGCGCTCTTGCGTTGGTGTGGTTGCTCTGTGCCGTGGGTTGCGACTTTGCGCCGCGGCGCATCGAGTTGCCAGCGCTCGGACCGCGGGCGGAATCGGCTACTGGATCCGCCGCGGATGCTGGTCAGGAGCCGCCGGACGGCGCGATTCGTTGCGAGAGCGACAAGACCTGCGACGACGGAATCGCGTGCACCAGGGATGTCTGTCTGCCCAGCGGGTTCTGTCGCAACACTGGCGACAACGCTCGCTGTTCGGATGGGATCTTCTGCGACGGTTACGAGATCTGCGATCCCCGCAGCGGCTGCCACGCTTCCGAGGTGGCGCTTTGCGACGACGGGGACACCTGCACCATCGACAGCTGCGACGAGGCGCAGCAGAGCTGTGTGCACGCACCGCGCGACCTCGACCGCGACGGCGAGGTCGATGCACACTGCCCGGGCGGCACCGACTGCAACGACTTCGACCCCACAACCGGCCTGCATCAGCCCGAGCTCTGCGCAGACCACATCGACAACAACTGCAATGGAGTCGTCGACGAGACGCCCTGCCAACGTCCCCAGCACGACACCTGCGCCGATCCGCTAGACGTCAGCGCTGGCGGACGCTTCGTCTTGCCGCTGACCGGCGCCTCCTCGGACTACCTGGTTTCGTGCGACGCTACGCCTTCGCGCGATGTGGTGTTCAGCTTCGAGCTGGCTGCGCCGCGCAGCGTGAAGCTCGTAGCACATGGCGCGCTGGCCGATGGTACGGATGAGATCGCCACGCTCGCGCTGCAGGCTCAGTGCGGCGACCGTAGCACTGAGCTCGCATGCCGGCAGGGCTTTCCCGGCGACCTGCGCGTCCGTTCGCTGGACTCGGGCCGCTATTACGTGGTCGCTTCCAGCTTCTCGGCGGCGACTCTCGTGCTGGATGTCAGCCTGGCTGACCCCACAGTGGCTCCGGCGAACACCAGCTGCGCGGCAGCGCTCGACGTGAGTGCCGGGGGGCGTTTCGCGGGCGACTTCGTGGGCGTCGCGGACGTGATCACGAGTAGCTGCAGCGGCCCAGGGCAACCGGATCTCTTCTATGCGTTCACGCTGAGAGAGCCGCGGGACGTGGAAGTCTCCGCGATCAGCGACGAAGGTGGTCGGCTGACCATGAGCTTGCGCGACGGCTGCTCGCAGGATGCTGCGTCGCTGCGCTGTCGGTCGGCTGAACCGGTGCAGACGCATCTGCACCAGCTGCCGGCGGGGAGCTATGTGCTCGTGCTCGAAGGGCCGAGCTCGCGGGAGGTGTCGTTCGCGTTGGACGTGGCGTTCCTGGCACCGACGCCGCCGCCAGCAGGATCCGTCTGTGCGAATCCCCTGCCGATCGCGCTCGGGAAGCAGAAGACGACCGTTACGCTGACGGACCCGCAGGAGGTGTTCGATACGAGCTGCGGGGGACGAGCCGACCACGCCGTGTTCGCGCTGCATGTCAGCGATGCGACCGACCTTGATCTCCAGCTCGATGCAGGCGACGCGCCGGTCACGGTGGTGCTCGAGTCCAGCTGTGGCGACAAGCTCTCGGAGCTGGGCTGTCGCACCGGCGCACCCGCTGCTACGCGGATGCGCAACGTGCTGCCGGGCGACTACTTCGTGGTCGTGGGCTCGCCCTCGGCGCACTCCGTCAGCCTGGGCATCGACGCCGCTGACCTGACGCAGCCGACGGCGGCCGTTGGTAACTCGGGCTGCACGAACGCCGCGGAGGTTCCCGGCGACGGTGGGGTCTTTTCGGGCGACACGACCGGCATGCCGGACACCTATCATGCGCCGTGCGGTGGCGGAGCACTCTCCCCAGACGCGGTGTTTCGCTTGGTGCTCAGCGCGCCCAAACACGTGGTTGCGAAGATCGACGCGAGCTTCGACAGCGTGCTCTATCGCTTCCGTGATTCCCGAGCGACCCCGGATGTGTGCAGCGGATCGAGCGCTGAAGCCTGCGACGACGACTCAGGGCCGAATGCGCAAGCTGTCCTCGACGAGAAGCTTGACGCAGACACCTACTACTTCGTGGTGGACGGCTTCAAGGACTACAGCAGCGGACCGTATAGCTTCGAACTAGTGATCAGCGATCAGTGATCACAAGCCAAGCCATGGGCGCGGCGGCAAGGCGCGCGTGCGCTTGCGCACCTCGAAGAAGAGGGCAGGCGGAGTCGTGTCGCTGCCGATGCTGCCCAGACGTGCGCGAGCTGAAAGGTCGTCACCGACGCGCACTTCGACCGCGCCGAGGCCGCCGTAGGCCGTGTAGTAGCCGTCGCCGTGATCGAGGATCACCAGCTTGCCGTAGCTGCCGTAGCGGTCGCAGAAGGCCACCCGCCCAGCTGCCGCAGCCCGCACTGCAGTGCCCGCTGGCGCCTGAAACGAGAGCCCCGGGCCATCACTCTCTTGGTGGCGAGCATCCGTGACGCGGACTTCGCCTGTAATCGGAGAAGCGAGGCTTCCGCGCGCCGCCCCGAAGCTCGCCGAGGGAGCGTCGTCGGCGAGGCGTAAGCCGTAGAATCCGCCGCTGTTGGCTGCACGCGGCGCAGAGCCGCTCTCCGCCAGCACCTGCCCAAAGCCGTCCTCTGCACCCGCCGATTTCGCGGCACTCTGATGTTCCTGGAGCGCGGCGAGGCGTTCCCGCGCGTGCCCCAGCGAGGTTGCGCCTAGACTCGCCTCGGCCTTCAAGGTGGTGCCTCGCTCACCCAGCGCGCGCAGCTGGCCCAGGTCGCTGCGGATCAGGCTCGACAGGCGCCGCACGCGCGCGACGTGCCGGCGCACGGCATCGAAGCCCCCCGCTACGGGCGCCATGCCCGCGCGGGTGATGCGGTAGAGCGCGCGCACGCGTGCCTGCACGGCTTGCTTGCTCTGCGCTTGCCGCGCTTGTAGCTCGGTGAGCTCGTCGTGCAAGCGCGTCTGCTTGGCGCTCTGCGCTTCGATTTCATCGAGCACTCGGGCCACCTCGACGTCCACGCCGATGCCGCCCGGCTCCGCCAACTCGCCATGAGCGACAGCTGCCGCGAGCAGAGAGCTCGCAAGCAGCAGGCGGGGCAGGGTGATTCGGAGGAGCGTCATGGTCTAGACGTTCAAGTAGCGCCGCAGGGAGAGCGCGCTGCCCACGGCGCCCACCACACCCGATGCGGTGATAGTGGCGAGCACTGTCAGCGGTGCCAGAAACACCGTGCGCACGCCGGTGAGCGTGGTGAGGGTCGCTTCCACGTGATGGTGCAGACCGAGGTAGGCGATGAAGAGCAGCAGCATCGCCAGGGCCGAGGCGGAGACCGCCTGGATCACTCCCTCGAGCACGAAGGGGCTGCGCACGAAAGCGTCGGTTGCGCCGCAGAGCTTCAACACCTCGATCTCGCGCCTGCGGCTTGCCACGGCCAAGCGAATCGTGTTGCCGATCACGGCGACCACGCAGACCAGCACCAAGAGCGCGAGCAGCATGGCGCCGGAACGACCGACATCCAGCAGGGATCGAAGCTGTCCGAAGAAGGAACGATAGGTCTCCACCTCCTCCACAGCGGCGAAGCGTTGCACGCGCTCCGCGATCTTCTCGATGCGCGTTGCCGCGATGCCTTCGGTCAGATCGAGCTCGAGCGACGCGGGAAACGCCTCGCTGGGAAGCTGCGCCAGCTCCGCTGCACCCATGTTCGTCTGTTCCGCGAAGAGCGAGAGCGCGCGCGCTGCTGTCACATGGTCGACCTTGGCGACCTCGCCCAGGCCCTCGAGCAAAAGGCGTAGCTGGGCGATGTCGGCGTCTTTGGCGCCGTCACGCAGGTAGACGGTGATGTGCTGGGTCTGGCTCCAGCGTTCTGCGATGCGCGTCAGATTCTCGACGCTCAAGAGCGCCGTGCCGAGGCAGAGAAACGCCACGAGCAAGCTGGCGATGGCAACCAGGTGCAAGCGTAGGTCATCTCGGAAACCGCGCTGGGCTCGTGCGAGAGCATTCCAGATGTCCATGGAGCCTCCTTTGTCCTACGAAGCGTGCGAATTGCCGAGGCTCTGCATGCGGGCGGACCAGGCGCGTAGACCTTGGCTGGCCTCGATCAGGCGGCCTTCGTCGATCACGACCAGACGATGGGGGGCGCTCTGGAGGAGGGAATGATCGTGCGTCGCGAAGATCACGGTGGTGCCAGCATCGTGGATCTCCTCGAAGAGCGTGAGGATGTCGATGGCGAGCTGCGGATCGAGGTTGCCGGTGGGCTCGTCGGCCAAGAGCAGCGCGGGCTCGGTCACGATAGCGCGCGCGATGGCGACGCGTTGCTGCTCGCCGCCCGAGAGGGTCTCGGTGCGCTCACTGCCGCGCCCGGCCAGGCCGACACGTTCCAGCGCATCGGCGACACGCGAACGCAGGAGGCGCGGCGTCGTGCCCAGAATTTCGAGCGAAATGGCGATGTTTTCGTAGGCCGTCCAGTGCGGAACGACCTTGAAGTCTTGAAACACGATGCCGAGATTACGGCGCAGAAATGGGATTGATGCGTCCGTCAGGCGCGAGATGTCCCGCCCGCTGAAGAGAATGCGTCCGCCGTCCACCGTATGCTGGCGGTAGATCAATTGTAATAGGGTGCTCTTGCCGGAACCGCTCGGACCCGTCACGAACACGAACTCGCCACGCTCGACCGTCAGGTTGACGTTGCGCAGGGTGGGGACGTCGCGACGGAAGTACTTGTAGACTTCCTCCATCACGATGATGGGTTTGGACGTAGGTCCGCCCTCGTCCCTCTGCTTGCTTCGAAAGTAGGCAGCAGACGGCCTCACGACGTTGCTCTTGCGGCCCGAGGCAGGGTTCGCCATGCCACAGAGTTAACAGGCCCGCGAAAGAAACCCAAAAAAACGGCGAGTGAGGAGCCTCTTCAGAACGGCAATAAGGACGGGGCCGCCAGCGGGTTCCAGGTGGGGCGCTCGGGGTCGGCGCCCCAGGGCGTGCTGAAGACGCTTCGCAGCACGCGTTCAGAGAGCTTGCCATGCGGCGAGAATCCCCAGGCGGCTTCCTGCGAGACGTCGTCGAGGTTTGCGTAATAGCGCCACACGTAGAAACCGGCGAGCCAGCGATTGGGCACCGCGGCTCCGATCAGCGCAGACAGCGCGCGCGCTTGCTCCCATTCGTCGACGGCCACATCGTGCATGTCGTCCGGCCAGAGCCACGGCTGCACTGCCGCGTTGGGGCGCGTGGTGTAGCCGATTTCGACGAAGAGCACGGGCATTCGCAGGGTGCGACTCAGCAGATCCGCTTTCGAGAGCGCATCGTGCGCGCCCTGCACGTAGCGCTGGTAGCTCGCGTCGTTGTGCTCGGCGAGCGGGTAGAAGGCGTTGATACCCACGTAGTCGAGTTGATCCCAGAAGAGCACGTCCTCGGCTTCGTCCCAGTTCGCCGAGTAGGTGAGCTTGCCGTGGAACACCCGGCGCACGTCGGCGATGAGTGAGGTCCAGTAGTCGCCGAAGCGGCCGGACCACGACTTGCATTCGACGCCGATCGAGAACGCGTCAGCGCCGAAGGCTTGGGCGTCGCGAGCCCAGCGCAGCACGAAGTCCCGGTAGGAGCGCTGGTACTCGAGCCAGCCGGCAGGCGTGCCGGGATCGATCTCACCGCGCCAGCCCGGGGTCTCTACCCACAGGTGAGGAATCAGCAGCACCGTCAGGCCCCGCGCTTTGGCTTGGGCAATCATCTCGGCGACGGCGCGGCGGTTGTCTGCGTAGGGCGCCTCGAAATCCATCGAGATCTCCGTGCTCTGCAGGCTCCAGATGCGACCGAAGGGTGTGATGGAGATGGCGTTGGCGCCCAACCGCACCACTTCATCGAGCAGCGCAGCGCTGTAGGGCGTTCCGTAGCCGCGGCCGGCTTGCTGCGAAGACTCGATCGGGCCGACGGTCACGCCGCGAATGGCGGGTCCGTCGGGCGGCAGCACGGCCCCGCGGTGCTCCGCCGACGCGGGCGCAGGCCCGAACGCAAAGCCGCCGAGCACGCAGAGCAGCACTTGTGGAGCGAGCCTTGTGCGCGTGAGTTGCACGCCGGCCCAAAGGAGATTCGACATCAGCTACGGGCCCTTCGGTCGCAGTCGCAGCTCGATGCTGTGCTCACTGCCATCGAAGTAGACGCTCTGCACCGCCGAATCCTGGTAGCCGGCTGCGCTCGCGCGCAGCGTCCCAAAATGCACGCCGTCCCGGACTGGCGCGACCAGCGAGTAGTGCCCGCTGCCATCACTTAGCCCCGAGGCTTCGTCCAAGGCGTCCGAGATGAAAGTGACCTTCGCGCCAGCGATCCCATGTCCGTTCCGATCATCGACCACCGTGCCGTCGACGGCATAGTTGGAAGTGTCCCCAGGCTGCGTGTCGGACGAGCACGCCGCAGCCAGGCACGACCAGAGCAGGGCACCGACGTGGAGAGCGTGCTTCATGGGCACCACCATAGTCGAAGGCATGGACCCGGCTCAACCTGGGTTGCCGCGCTTCGACTGGAAACGTAGGATCAGCGCTTGGTGGACGTTCCCCCAGCCAAAGAGGGGCTGACCCTCGGTGCGACTCGCGAGCTCCTGTTGCCCGCGACCGTGCTCGTCTGCTTTCTCCTCTACTACCTGGGGCACAAACCCTTCGGGCTGATCGCCCTCTGCGCTGCGCCGATGCTCCTCCTCTATGCGCTCGCACCTTACTGGGCGGCGCGTTCCGCCCAGAGCTTCGACCGCGACGCCGTGCGCTTCTTGGCTAGCGGCCGGCCCTCGGCGCTGGTGCCGCGTTACACTATCGCTCTCGGGATGCGCCTCTTTTCGCCGTCGGCGGTGTCCGCAGAGCGCAAGGCCATGGCGCTCGCCGAGAACGGCGATGCCGAAGGTGCCCGCGCAGCGTATCTCGACTCGCTGCAGGAATACGGAGCGTCCGTGCCGCTACGCGTGATGCTTGGCTACGCGCACATGAGCTTCGCGCTTGGCGACGACGCGGCTGCCATCCCGATGTACAAGAAGCTCCTGCTGAGTGCGGGAACGCTGCCTGGCGTCGAGCGGAACCTCGCGCACGCACTGGTGCGCAGCGGGCAGGAGCTGGTCCAGGCGCTGCCGATGCTGGAGCGGGCCGAACGCGAGACGCATGATCCCGCGCGTCGCTTGGAGCTGAAGCTGATTCGGGCGCTCGCCCACGCCAAGCTCGGCGATCGAGTGCTTGCAGAAGACCTGCTCGGCGAGGCAGAAGGCGCGAGCGGCGAGAGCGCCGAGCTTCTGCGAGAAGAGGTGCGTGCGTTACGCGAGCCCGTCGCCCGCGTGCTGGTGTAAGCGCCGTCGCAATCCACCCAGCACGCGGTGCTGCTTCAGCCGCCGGCTTTCTTCAGCTCGGTCAGCACCAGCTTGGCGACGGCTTTGAGCGTGTCGAACACGCCGACGCCGGTCGGTGCCACGGCTTCGAACTCGGGCGCGCCGTTCGGGTTGAGCATCTCGCGCAGCTCTTCCACTGGTGCAACGCCGGGCATGTCGCGCTTGTTGTACTGGATGACGAAGGGAATGCTGTCGAGCGAGTAGCCTTGCTCAGCAAGGTTCGTGCGCAGGTTCTCCATCGACTCGAGGTTCGCTTCCACGCGAGCGATCTGTGAATCCGCGACGAACACCACGCCGTCCACGCCCTTCAAGATGAGCTTTCGACTCGCGTCGTAGAAAACCTGACCAGGCACGGTGTAGAGGTGGAAGCGGGTCTTGAAGCCACGGATTTCACCGAGCGCCAGGGGCAAGAAGTCGAAGAAGAGGGTGCGTTCGGTCTCGGTCGCCAGCGAGATCATCTTGCCGCGCGCGCCGGGGTTGGTCTTGTTGTAGATGTATTGCAGGTTGGCCGTTTTGCCGCACAGACCAGGCCCGTAGTAGACGAGCTTGCAGTTGATTTCGCGCGAGAGGTAGTTGATGAAGGACATGCGGTCTGTGCCCGACTGCGCGAAAAGCCGAAGGCGGTTTCGCGCGCTTGGTACTTAGGTACTTAGGTACTTAGTCGTTGAAAAGATTGTCGATGTCGTCGTCCGTGATCTCGGCGAAGGGTGTTTGGCCCGAGCCCTGAGCCTTGGTTGCAAGCGCCTGGAAGATCTCTCCGAGTTGCTCGGAGGACTTCTTCACTCGCAGCCGCACCAAGCCGAGACTGGTCTTCTTGTCGAAGATGACGACCAGAATGACGCGGTTATCCACGAGCTGAATGTGGATGTTGGCATTCTCTCCCTCGTGGAACTGAGTCGTGAACTCGCGTTCGCGCAGGAGCTTGGCCATGCCGCCAGTGGCTGCAATGTTTCCGGCCGTGAGTGAGGCCAGGGACGTCGTGTCGATGTGTTCGGAGTCACCCGAGGCCGCGATCAGCTGGCCGTTCTTGTCGATGATGAAGACAACAGAAGCGTTCGATGATTTGACCAGCGAGTCCACGATCGCTTGGATCTGATGGAACTCCTCTGCGTACATCACCATTTGCGGTTCGGCCATTCACTCCTCCGCGTGACGGACTGCGAGCCGTCACTGCCGGGCTGTGTTGGTATCAGACGGTATCTTTCGCAGCAAGAACCTCGGACGCTCGCGTCCCTTCTTCGGCCGACCCGGCACTCTCGGATTGTCGCTATCATATCGAAGCGTTAACGCCGGGACAATTGCGACGTGCTCCGCGACTTTACTTGCTGCATGCAATCGCTTACCCGCCGCTACATGAGCGCTATTCGCCTGCCCCGCAAGAACGGCGTTTCGGCTATGTTACCCCGCGTGCGAACTCTACTCCGAGCGTTGCGGAACCTTCTATCTCTTGTGCTCGCGCCGCTTTGGCTGCTTTCGCGCCAACTCGGTCGTCCGAATGCTCCTTGGGTAGAGCTGCGCTTGTCAGCGCATCTAGTCGAGTTGCCACCGGGCGAGCCGTTCTGGCGGCGCTTTCTGCCGCACAAGCCACTGCCCGCGACGTCCATCGAGGAGGTGCGAGAGCTGACTCGCCTGCTGGCTCGCGATCCGCAAGTGCGCGGGATGCTAGTGCATGTGCCGCCACTGATCGCTGGTTGGGCGGCGTGTGCGAGCCTTCGAGAGTGCTTGCTAGCGCTGCGCAAAGCCGGCAAGCAGGTCGTGTGCTTCTTGCCGGAAGGCGGTGGCAGTCGTGAGCTCTACGTCGCACTTGGGGGCGATCGCATCTGCTTGGGACCGCTCACGGCGTTTTCACCTCTCGGCTTGGCGTCGGGTCCATTCTACATGAAGCAGCTTCTCGACCGGCTCGGCGTCGAGGTGCAAGCTCAGGCCTGCGGCGAGTACAAGAGCGCCGCGGAGCCCGCGCTGCGCGACGACATGAGCGAGCCTGCGCGGCGCCAGCTCGTCGAGCTGCTGGGTTCGCTGCACGGTGAGCTTGCACGAGCGCTCTGCGAGCGGCCCGGCTTTACCGCTGCGCTCGCGCAGGCTGTGCTCGCCAAAGGGTTGCTGACGGCCCGAGCAGCGCGTGAGTGCGGCCTGGTGGATGCGCTGCGCTACGAGGACGAGCTGGCGAGCGAGCTCCTGCCGGATGGCGATCCACATCGAGCGTTCGTCGATGCGACGCGCTATCTCCGCTTTCATCGCGCCAAGCTTTGGGTCCCCGTCCGCAAGCCGTCCTACATCGCGGTCGTGCCGGTGCGGGGCACCATCGTATCCGAGCCGTTCGGGCCGATGCCGGGTGGCGCAGTGCTGGCGACGGTGGTCGCCGGGCTGCGCGAGCTCGCCAAAGACGCAGCCGCTCGCGCGGTCGTGCTCTACGTGAACTCGCCCGGCGGCTCAGCGCTAGCCAGCGAGCTGATCCATCGTGAGGTGCAGCGTTTGGCTCGGCAGAAACCAGTGGTCGCCTACTTTGCGGACGTCGCAGCCAGCGGTGGCTACTACATCGCTGCGCCTTGCCAGCGGATAGTTGCCGAGGCCGTGACCGTGACCGGTTCGATCGGCGTGATATCGGTGAAAGTCGCAATCAATGGTCTGCTGGATAAGCTCGGCGTGACGCCCCAAGTTGTCCAGACCGCAGCGCACGCCGACATGTTTTCTGTGGCGCGCAAACTGACGGACGACGAGCAGGGCATGCTGCAGGCTCACGCCGACGAGCTCTACGCGCGTTTCTTGGAAGTCGTGGCGGAAGGTCGGGGACGAACGCGAGAAGAGGTTGACGCCGTGGCGCGCGGGCGCGTTTGGTCGGGGCGCGCCGCGCAGGAGCACGGGCTCGTCGACGTGCTCGGTGGCTTCGATCGGGCACTCGATGAAGCGCGTGCGCTCGTGCCGGATCTCAGTGTCGAGGCACGAGCCAGGCTCCTGCCGCACGTTCACTCCGTGAAGAGCCGCAAACCTCTGCGCGCGGAGCCCATGCAGGGTCCCGCCGACGCTTTGGTCGCGCTGCTGGCTAACCTGCCCGATGGCGCGCTCTTCGCTGCCGCCATCCAGAGGCACGAACCGACCCTCTACTACGCTGCCGGCCTCTCCGACCTGTCGTAAGGACTGGGGTCCCCGATTGAGTCGACATACCTACCGCGCAGCTGGTTACGTCCACGTGGAGCAGCCTTCGGCTCTCCGCTTCGGCTCTCGGCTGAGTGACATGCGCGCCGCGCAGCCTTCGGCTCTCGGCGCGAGGATGATTGCCGGGAGTGTGGTGCTCGATTATCGTAGCGGCCGATCAGGAGAGAACCATGTCTAGCCAGATGCGTTGGTGTTTGGGATTGTCGTTGTTGCTCATCGCTTGCGGAGGCGCTGGCCTGCGCCTGAGCGCCGGGCCCATGCCCGAAGGTGGCCAGTGGAGTGGTGTGTATTTCTCACCCCAATACGGTGAGATGAACATGATTCAAAACGGCAGCGCCGTGGTGGGCGAGTACAAGCAGGAGATGCGCTCCGGCAAGATCCAGGGCGAAGCCGAAGGTGACGTGCTGCGTTTCGAGTGGGTCGAGAACAAGGCGATGGTGTCCAACCGCCCGACCGAAACGCGCGGGCACGGATACTTCCGCTACAAAGTCGACAAGGGCAACGGCGACCAAGTGCTCACTGGCGAGTGGGGGCTGGGTGAGTCCAACGCGGGCGGTGGTCCGTGGAACGCCTACAAACAGAAGAACAAGGAGCCGCATCTGAGCAGCGAGCACCGCAGCAGCGGCAGCGAAAGCAGCGGCAGTGGCAGCGAGTCAAGCGGCAGCGAGTCAAGCGGCGGCGGCAAGTCAGACGACGACCTATTCTAATTGGCCACGCGCCGGGCAGCCTTCGGCTTGCGTCGCTGGCTGCGTGCATCAATACCGTCCTGGTAGCGGCGGCGCAGGGCGTCCGCCAGCGTCGGTCACTGCGCCCAGCTGCGCGCGTCACAAGACACCCCGGCGCAGCGCGGTAGCAATCCCAGGTCCAGATGAACAAGCAAGTCGTCGTTGCCTATCACGGTCACTGCTTTGATGGCATGGCCTCCGCTGCGGTGCTTTCCAGGCTTCTGCGCGAAGTCGAGAGCAACGAGCTCGACATCACCTATCGTGGCCTCGATCATCAGCCAGGTGGATCGCACGTGCCCGAAGCGCTGCTCACCGGCGAGATCAACGCCGTTGTCGATTTTCGCTACACGACCTCCGAGAAGCTCGGGTGGTTCTTCGACCACCACGTGAGCGGCATCGTTGGTGAAGCGGAGCAGACGCACTTCGCTGCGGACACGAGCGGACACCGCTTCTTCGACCCCGCCTATGGATCGTGCTGCAAGCTGATCTCCGATATCGCGCGAGAACGCTTCGGCTGCGCTACCCCGGAGCTAGCGGAGCTCGTGCGCTGGGCGGACATCATTGACGCAGCGCGCTTCCCGGACGCACGCATGGCCGTCGAGTTGCGTGAGCCTGCGCTGCAACTCATGACGGTTGTCGAAGTCTTTGGTGACGACGCGTTTCTTGCACCGCGCATCGACGCGCTCGCCAAAGGCAGAGCGCTTTCCGAGATCGCGAACGATGCAAAGGTGCAGAGTCTATTCGCACCGCTCTTCGAGCAACACCAGCGCATGTGCGACACGATCAAGGCACGCGCGCAGCTGCATGACGGGGTGGTGTTCTTCGACCTGGTTGGTTCCGGGGACGACCGCTACAACAAGTTCATCCCGTACTGGCTCTTTCCCGAGTCGCGGTACTGCGTTGCCGTGACGGCCAGCAAGTCGCGTGCGAAGATCTCCGTCGGTTCGAATCCGTGGGCGCGCGTCGTTCGAACTCACAACATCGCTGAAATCTGCGCACGCTACGGCGGTGGCGGCCATCCAGTGGTGGGAGCAGTCTCTTTCAAGCCCGACGAGCTCGAGCGAGCTCGCACTGCGGCGCAAGAGATCATTGCCATGCTGCGCGCCTGACCCGCCAGACGACGTAGGTCACGTAGGCTGCGCTGGCGCACCGACGAGCCGACCGACGAGCTGGCCGATCCATCAGGGCGTGCGCGGGCAAGAGCTGTCGAAAAATTCCTCGAAACACGCGAGTATTCCTG
>JADGRG010000032.1 GCA_017881145.1 Sandaracinaceae bacterium
CAGTCGCAGCCGTCACCCGCGCCATAGCTCGCGGCGCTGCATGTCCAGCTCGCGGGCGCGACCGCTTCGCCCTTCGGGCCATGGCGAACCTCGCAGCCACTGGCACTGCAGCTGACGTCGGCACAACCTTTCCCGCCACAATCCGGGTCGAGCATGCCGCAGCCGCAGTCGCACAATGTGCCGTCAGCGTAGGTCGCCTCGTCGCAGAGGTAGTGTGCTGCACAGGCGACGTCACGCCCGAACTGGTCGTGGCAGCGCGCGCAGCCAGACGCGTCGCAGCTCGCGTCGCTGCAGCCTGCGTCGTTGCACTCGGGGTCCGGCAGGCCGCAGCCGCAGTCGCACTTACCGTTGCCGCGCGCGCCGTCGGTGCAGTGCCAGGTTGGTGCGGCTTGGCACGCGGTCACCACGCCTGCTGCGTCGCGACAGACCTCACAGGCTTCGGCACGACAGCCCGGCTTGGTGCAGGAGCGCGCCCTGCAATCGGGATCGAGGTTGCCGCAGCCACAGTCGCACTTGCCGTCGCCTCGCGCGCTGGTCGGGCAAGTCCAGGCGTCGGGCGCTGGGCACGTCCCCCAGGCGCCTTCAGCATCGACGCAGCGCTCGCAACCCGTGACGTTGCAACCCCACGCGTAGCAACCCTTCGCGCCGCAGTCCGGGTCGACATCACCGCAGCCGCAGTCGCATACGCCGTCGTCCATGCGAGCGAATGCGCAGAGCCAAGGGCCGGGCGCTCCGCACGGGACGCGCTTTGCGTTCGCATCGAAGCAGGCATCGCAGGCCGGCACGGTGCAGCTCGCATCACCGCAGCCCGCGGGTTGGCACGCCACATCGATGGCGCCGCAGCCGCAGTCGCACACCAAGTCGAGCGCGAAGTCCGGTCGACATCGCCAGCCGTTGGGCACACGGGTGGGTGGAGCGCGTCCGGCGTCACCCAGCGGACCCGCGTCAATACCGAAGCTCCCGAAGCCGAAGCTCGCGTTGGGCGCGCTCGCGTCGGGTGTGATCTTCGAAGTGCTGGCGTCGCGGCCTGCGTCGTGCGGGTCGCCTGTTTCCGGATTCGTCGCGGTCGCGCTCTGCAGTCCCGGGTGCGAGCAGCCGCACATCATCCACCACAGCCCAACCAACGCGAACCGTGCCGTCTGCCAGCAGCGGCCACGGTGGACGGACGGTGCACATCGGTTGCTCGAGCCAAGCCCCGCCATGTGCACCCATCTAGCACGAGATCAGCGTTCTGCCCCGGCCCCGGCGCATCCGAGCCAGCCGAGCTCCGCACTTTAGTCGTGGGTGCTAGCCATGTGAGGGGGAACTGCTTGCGCCCAGATCCGTCCAGGTATCCACATCGAGGGCCACGCGCGGATTGTGGATCACCACGCAGGTGAGCCCCAGCTGCCGAGCACGCGCTTTGTGCTCGACGAAGCTCTGGGGATGGCCGAAACACGTTGGAAACCTCTGCGCGAGCCGCAGCCCGAGCGCGTTGGTGCACACGACGGCTGCGTCCGGTGCCAGCACCAAGTCGGCGGTGTCCAGCCCGCCTAGCAGCTCTTGCAGGTCCTCCTGCGTCACGCGCGGCAGGTCACCCATCAACACCAGCGCACGCTCTGCTCCGCGGGTGCGCAGCTCGGCTAGCGCTGCGTCGACCACGCCCGCCAGTGACGCGGCAGGTGGCTGCGGGTCGTCCATCACCTCCGCGCGGTGCGCTCGCGCCAGCTTGGCGACGTCTGCTCCATCCGTGATCACCAGTGCGCCGGCAATGCCCGGTGTGTGAAGCGCCACTTGCAACACGTGCTCGAACATCTCGCGCGCCAGCGCCGTGCGTTGGGCATCGTCGAGCTCGGCTCGCAGTCGCGACTTGGCCCGCGCGAAGCTCTTCACAGGCAACACAGCCCAGGTGCCGTTGCCGCTGGTCACGGCGCCGCTCATGGACGCGGGCCAAGTGTCGCTGCGAAGCGCAAGACCTCGGTCGCCAGGTGCAGGCTCTGTTCACGCGCGTGCATCACCGTGTCGGTGCCCAGCACCGGTAGCCCATGCACGCTCGCCTCGTCGCCACGCTCCACGACCATGCCGTCGAGCATACGTCCGTAGTGTTCCGCGATGCAGCCAGCGCTGGCTTGCTTGTCTGCCAGCGTCTTCAGCATGCCGGCGAGCGGCCCTTTGACGGCCCGGCCATGCACGATCGGGCTGACTGCGACGACGCGCTTCTGCTCGACGCGTTCGCGCACGCCTGGCAGCGCGAGAATCGGATCGATGGAGACATAGGGGTTCGACGGGCCGAGCACCACGAGGTCGGCGGCTTCCAGCGCCTGCAGCAGGGCCGTGGTCGGTGTTGCATCGCCTCGATGCGATACGCCGCGCACTTCCGGGACTGCGCGTGCCCGAACCAGCCATTGCTGGAAGGGCAGGGTGCCTTGGTCGGTGTCAATCATCGTCTCGCTTGGCGCGTCGCTCATCGGCAACACTGTCACGCGCACTGCCAGCCCCTGGCAGAGCCGCGCCGTGACCTGCGTGAGCGTTTGGCCTTCGCGCAGCCATTGCGTGCGCAGGACATGCGTCGCGAGGTCCCGATCGCCGAGCTGAAACCAGGTCTCTCCACCGTAGCGCCGCACCATGTCGAGCGCGGCGAAGGAATCGTCAGCCAGGCCCCAGCCACGCGCGACGTCCGCGAGATCGGCCAGCGTGTACATGACGGTGTCGAGGTCCGGCGAGATCGACAGGCCCCAGTGTAGGAAGTCGTCGCCGGTGTTGACCACCACGGTCAGCCGTTCCGGGTCGAGCGCCCGTGCCAACCCGTGCAAGAGGCGCGCACCACCCACGCCTCCGGAGAGATAGACCACGCGCGCAAAGCTCATAGGTAGAGGTCTCCGTCGATGGGGCGGCAGATCGAACGGCCGTTGCTGGTGTCGGGGCGAAAGCGCAAGCCGCGCACGTGCACGGCTGGTCGAGCCTCATCGGCCTGGCCGGCCACCAAGTCGCTGACGGCGGCGAGCTGATCGGCCGGTGAGGTGATGGTCGTCTCCAGGATCCGGCCGTGCAGGTCGCGCCTTCCGCGCTGATCGAAGATGGCTGGAAATCCGGCAACGCCGATGGCCTGGCCGATGGTGCCTTGTCTGAAAGGCCGGCCGAACGAGTCGCTGATGATCACGCCCACCGCAACGCCGAAGCTGGCGTGCAGGCAGGCACGCAAGTGCTCGGCGGAGGTGTCGGCGTCCTCTGGCAAGCGCAGCACCCAGGGTCCGGAAGCTTGGGTCGCGTGCGCGGGCCTGAGGTTGCTCTGGTCGATGCCGGCGTTGGCGCTGACGTGGCCGGTGCGGTGCCGCACGATCAGCGCGCCTTTGGGCTTGCGCGAGATGGCTTCGGTGTCCCAGAGCACGACCTCGACCAGGCGCGGGTCCTTGCCGACCTCCGCTGCCAATGAGATCGCGCGCTCCGAGGGCACCACCGTCGCCAGATCGACGTATCGGTTCTCGGCCTTGGCGACGACTTTGGAAGTAACTACCAGCACGTCGCAGGCGTGGAGCTCGATCTGCTGGCTGCGCAGCGCTGAGCAGAGCAGGGCTCCGAGGTCGTTGCCCGGCTGGACCTCTGGCAGGCCGGTGATGGCCGTAAGCGTGAGCGCTGTCCCGGCGGACACGCCGCTTTCGACGACATCGCCAGCTACCGCATCACCCATACTCACATCAGCCATGATGACCCGTTGGTTGCGCGCAACACGAGGCGGGGATGGTTGCGCGCCCTTCGAGCTGGCGCAAGGCGTAGTCTTGAGTGGTGCGGGTTGAGCGCTGATCCAGAAGGTCGTTGCGGCATGCTGCTGCTTGCTGTGTAATGAGGACGCATCGCATTTCGGTGCCACGTCGATGGAGGCCTGCATGGCGCTCGAGTTCCCGCGCTGGGTGTGCGCTACGGTTTGTCTGTCGTTGCTCTCGGCAGCTGTGCTGTCGGGGAGTGCGCAGGCCCAGGCGCCCGGCGTCGCACCCGCAGCACCCCTCTCGCCCGATGCCGAGGACAAGGCACGCGCGCATTTTCGCCTGGGGCGAGCGCACTACGACAACGGTGATTTCGCGCAGGCCGCTGTCGAGTTCGAAGAGGCCTACCGGATCTCGCAGCGCTCCGCTTTGCTCTACAACCTCTACCTGGCCTACCGAGACGCGAGCGACACCCGTCATGCCGCCGAGGCGCTCCGGAACTACCTGCGCCTGGAGAAGGAAGTCGAGAACCGTTCGCAGCTCGAGTCGCGCCTAGCCGCGCTCGATCGGAGCCTGGCTGATGGCACAGCGCCACGGCCTGCGCCCATGCAGCCCACACCCGCGCCGGGCGTGCTCGCGCCGGAACAGGCGGCCCAAGCTGTGCAGGCGGCGCCAGCAGCTCCGCCACAAGAAGCGGCCGCGCCCGTTCAGGCCACCCAGGCCCCGGCAGAGGAGACGCACAAGAGCATGCTGCTGCCCATGGTTCTGATGGGCACTGGCGGTGCGATGGTCGTCGCCTCCGTGATCACCGGCATCATGGCCAGCGGCAAGCAAAGCGATCTCGAGAAGTTGTGCAAGACCAAGGTATGCCTACTGCAAGACCCGGCCCAAGGTCAGTCGCTGCAATCGAGCGGTCAGAGCCTGGCGCTCGTGACCGATATCTTGCTCTTCGGTGGCATCGCCGTCGCAGGCACAGGCGCTCTGCTCTTCATCATCAACTCTGGCAAGGGCAGTGAACGCAACACGCCTCCCGCCACCACCGCGTCGTTCGCGTGTCTGCCCGGCCTGTGTGGC
>JADGRG010000298.1 GCA_017881145.1 Sandaracinaceae bacterium
GTGGTCCGTGACGATCAAGACTCGCTGGCATCCATCCAACTCGATCGACTGACGGTCGAGGACGAAGCTTCGCTGATGAACCGCGGCAGGATTTGGCAGCTGAGGGCTGCAGTCGTCGGTGCCGTCGTGCTGGCAGCGGCCGGTCTCTTCTGGATGAAGAACGTGGACACACGTGAGGTCTACGTCGACGCCGCCGCTGGCGTAGCCGCGGTGCACAGCAATCAGCTTCAAGCATTCCTGCTCTGTGCGGCGCCCGGCGGCGATCGCGAGCTCTTCAGCTCGAAGGAGCGGCTGCAAGGAGCGTTGCAGTCTGCCAGTGAGCGCCTGGGCAAGGGCTACGTCCGCACGCTGGTGCGCTGCGCGCCTCTGGTCGAGGCAGTGGCCACCGGGCTTGCCGCAGTACGCACTCCGAGCGATGTCGCACCGCAAGCGCAAGCGCTGATCAGCGCCGCCAAGGACCTGCAACAGACCGTTGAAGACGGAGTTACGGTTCCCTCATACGACAGCGCGCGCGTGCAAGCGCTGGTCGGCAAAGTGGCCACCAGCGTAGCGGCTTACAACGAGCGCGAGGCTGCGCTCGCGGTAGCGCTCGCTGCCCACACCAAGAAGTAGTCGCGATCGCAACGGGCCCTAGGGCCGAGGAGCAAGACGCCTTGGGTGATGAACCCGAGGCGTTTTCGTTTGTGCCACCGCTGCGGCTTGCTGGGGGTTCAGGGCCCAAACCGCGAGGCAGGGGCGGATCGCCCGGTTGGGGTCGGGGCCCCAACCCCGACGGATGGTGGATCGCGCTTCAGGCGGCGCTGTCTAATGCAAAGCGCCCCAGGTGGTTGACCCGAGGCGCCTTGGTTTGTGCAGCTGGCTTGCGCTCCGCTGCGAGTGCTTTATCTAAGCGGCTAGCTACTTCGCCTTGGGCGGATGGCAACGACCAGCCGGCAGACCACCGTCTGGATCCTCGTTCGGATTGATGGGGAGGAGTGCACCGTAGGCCAGGAGGCACGAGCCCTGGAAGAACGTGCCGCAGACACCGTAGCGGCTGCAGCAGCCCCAAACTGGCGCTCCACCATAGCCGACGTAGCTCGGGCACTCGCCGTTCACCGACGGGTCATTGGGCGCACCCGAGGGCGTCAACGGAACCGCTGCGTCGACCGGCGTGTTGGACTGCAGGCAGAAGAAGCCCGTGCCCGTCGCGTCGGCGCCGCACTTGCCGTTGTTGGTGCAGCAGGCAATGCCGTAGTCCGGCGTCGGACACTTCTTCACCGTGCACGCTGGCGTTCCCGCATCCGTGTTCACGCGAGGCGGATTGGCGTAACACACTTGGCTCGTGCCGAAGGGGTCTCGACCACACTGGCCATTCGGCAAGCAGCATGCATCGCCTACGTCGGGCAGCGGACACTCGCTGACTTTGCAGATCGGACCCTTGCGAGCACCAGGATTGGCAACGCAGCTCAAGCCCGCGCCCAGCAGATCGCTGCCGCAGACGGCGTCCGGCGTGCAGCAAGCAACACCGGCGCTCGGCGCTGGACAGCGCGCCAGGTCGCAGATCCCAGGCAGCTGCGCAGCATCGACGGGATGCACGGCGACCGACGCGTCACTGGCAAGATGCTTTGTGGATGCGTCATCGACGCGGTCACGGTGGACCGTGTCCTCGCAGCCGACAGCTGCAGCAAGCCCCACCAGCAACACACACAACCATCGATCAAGCTTTTGCATCACCCTCACTCTCCATCCTTGGGTCTAGTGCCCTTGCGGCGCACCGATCGTGCCAGTCAACATCACGGCTCGATAGCCGCTTGTCCACTTCGGCGTGTTTTTGCTGAGCCTCTTCCCTACATATGCTGAGCGCACCGACTGGAGCTTGGCCGCATGCGTAGGCAAGCACGGCTTGCTCAACCCGCACCCTACTTTGTCGGCGCGAGGCAGTAGGCGCGATTGACGCTTGGCTCCACACACGTGCCGCCCTCGCAGAAGAGCGACTGGCAGGCGAGCCCGCGATCGCAGCTTTCCCCGAGCGGAAGACGATCCGTGCAGTGCCCAAGCTGAGCGGGATTCGTGCTCAGGTTCGGGTCGCAGCGCAGCCCGTCGACGCAGGAGAAGTCGCCGAGACAGATCTCACCGGACTGTCCGCGCGGCTTGCAGGTCCAGGTCGAGTAGACCTTGCCGGGATCCGGCAAGCAGGCGTTGCCGTCCTTGCAGGAGACGAACGCCGGAAGATCAACTCCATCGGTGATGGGATTCCAACAATTGCCACCGGCCTCGACGGTTCCTTTCATCATGCCAGCAAGGCCAGCCGTGGTGACGCCCCATGCCACCACGCCGACATCACAGGTGCTCACGTAGTGGCCAAGCCCGTCGAACGCGCTGGTCGCAGCTGCGGTGTCGTAGCCGGCGCGTGGGTCGACCGTCGCCATCTGGCCGTTCTGTGCTTGGACGCATCCGTCGTGCATCGCGGTGATGCAGTCCTCGCGGCTCGCGAACGCACGGGCGTTGTCGGTGCAGCAGCAGCGCTCTCCTGCGCACTGCAACTCGGCGGTGCGCTGACAGACGCCATCAGCGGCAACCACGTTGGAGCCAGGGGCAGAGAAATTGCCGCCAGCGGGACATGTGGCGTCCGAGGCATCTGCGGTGGCTGCGTGCCCGGACGTGCTGTCGCACGCGATCGAAGAAAGCAGGACGACAACACTAAGGTAGGCGCAGGTCCGCTGGAGCATCGAAGGCTATTGGAACACGGAGACGTGACGAACGCCAGAACTCGGATCACGAGCTCCGCGCTGGAAAATCAGGCATCGCGGCACGGCAGGCGACGCGATGCGATGCGATGCGGGGGCGTCCGAGCTGCACCTGAACATGCGCGTGTGCGCACCTCGGAGTGGTCGTCGCACCCACGCAGCCCGCTCTGCGACGGTGCGGATCGCAGAGCGCGGGTCAAAGCTCGTAGAGGTAGAAGTAGGCCGGCAACGGTCCGTTGCTGAGCGGCTTCTTGATCTTGGGACGCAGACCGAACGCATCTTCGAAGTTGCGGTTGGCCACCAGGAACGCTGCGCGGAAGCCCCGGAAGCGCTGACAGAAACGCCGCAGGTCGCCGTAGAACGTGTCTAGATCAGTGGTGTCGAGCCGCTCCCCGTAGGGTGGGTTGCTGATGATCAGTCCCGTCTCGAACGTGGCCCCACGAGCGCGCGCGAGCTGCACGATGCGCTCGGGCGTGAGCTCGCGGAAATCGGTGGTGGCCACGCTGAGGCAGTCGACAAGTGCTGCGTCGTCGGCAGCCTGCTCGGTGATGGTTTTCATCGCGGGATCGATATCGCTCGCAAACACGCAGGGCTGGGTGTCTGCGAAGAGCGGCGTCTCGCCGTCCGGAGGCAGACCGCGGAAAGCGGGCATGCCCAAGAGCAGCGGCCTGCGTGGCGGAACGAAGGTCGGAAGCGCCTTGGCCATGCAGGCCGCCTCGATCGCGATGGTGCCGGAGCCTGCCATCGGATCGAGCAGGATGTCGTGGCGTGCATCGTAGCGTGCCAGCATCAACATCACTGCGGCCAGGTCTTCGCGGAGCGGTGCCTGCGCTCGCTCTCGACGGTAGCCGCGCTGGTTCATGGGCCGACCTGCGAGATCGACCGAAACCCGGATCACTCCCTCGTCCCAGCGCACGACGAAGAGGATGTCCGGCGCTTCGGGATCGAGCCTGACCTGCATGCCACACTTTGCAGCAGCTTCGATCAGCGCGTTCTTCACCGTGCCGACCACCTGGCGCTCGCCCGCTGCGAATTCCTGTACTCCGTGGGCGTAGACGCTGAGACGCGCACCGTCCCAGAGGAAGCGCTGCACGCAGCTGGCGGCGGCCTCTGACACGTCGGCGAAGAGCGGTTCGAGGCGCTCTGCACGCGTCTCGATGACATCCCAGAGCACGCGCACGCAGGTGCGATGGTAGAGCGCAGCGACACGCGCAACCCGTGGCTCAAAGGGATAGACGAGCGCGCCGGGTCCAGCCTTCTTTGGCTCGGGCAGGCGCACGTCATCGAGCGCGCGGCGGACCAGGCGCGAGAGCTCGCCCGCCATCACCTTGTTGGTGCCGCCCGCACCGACCAAACGCAGGTCGTCCCGCAGCCGAAAACGCGCACCTTCCGCGTGGTTCATCCGCCGAAGCGTGACACGGCATCTTCTATGTAGGGGATCAAATCCGGCGAGAGCTCATCGAACGCAACGCCGACCTTGAACGGCCACTCCCCGTCAGGGTCTTCGGTGTTGGGCTCGATGCGCACGATGTGACCGCGCACAGCACGCTCGACATCGCCTGGCGGCAAGCGGAACGTCATCGCCACCGGCTCGCCGATCTTCAGATCGGCGCAGAGCGCGACCAACATGCCGCCCGCGCCGATGTTGTGATTGATGGCGACTTTGACTTGCCCGCCAGCCTCGATCTGCACGGGAAACCAGAGTCGATACCGGGCATGCTCGCGACGTTGCACGAACCCAGGGTAACCCGGGGCTCGGCACCGCAGCAATCTCTGCCTTGAAACAGCAACCCGTGACCGCGAGACTACATCGTGGTCCGGTGACCTGCCTACTCACGCCCAGAGCCGAAGCCTACTCGGCGGGTAGGTGACTCAGCCTCACGCCCAGAGCCGAAGCCTACTCGGCGGGTAGGTGACTCAGCCCTTCTTGCCGGTGGCCTTGCGCGTCTTGGGACGCAGCGCGTCGGCGAGCTCGAGAGCGCGATCCGCGTTCTCCCAGGTGAAGCTCTTCTCGGTGCGGCCGAAGTGACCGTACGAGGAGGTCTTCTTGTAGATGGGGCGCAAGAGATCGAGCGTCTCGATCAGCGCGGCCGGGCGGAAGTCGAAGAGCTCGGAGACCACCTTGGCGATCTGAGCGTCTTCCACCACGCCGGTGCCGAAGGTCGTCACGTAGACGCCGACCGGCTTGGCAACGCCGATGGCGTAGGCCACCTGGACCTCGCACTTGCGCGCGAGCTTGGCGGCCACGATGTTCTTGGCCACGTAGCGCGCGAAGTAGCACGCCGAGCGATCGACCTTGGAAGGATCCTTGCCGCTGAACGCACCGCCGCCGTGACGGCCCATGCCGCCGTAGGTGTCGACGATGATCTTGCGGCCGGTGAGGCCGCAGTCGCCGTAGGGACCACCGACCTCGAAGCGGCCGGTCGGGTTGACGTAGAA
>JADGRG010000299.1 GCA_017881145.1 Sandaracinaceae bacterium
GGCGGAAGCCACGCATCAGCACGCGATCGAGCGTGGTGCCACCGGTCTTGGGGACATGCAGAAAGAAGACGGTCGGTTTCATCGGGCTACCGGAATCGACTGACAGAACGATACCATCTTCGCGTGCGACACCCCGTCCCCGACCGAGCCCTCACGCTTGCGGGCTTGCTTGCATTCGCCGCATTGCTCTTCGGCGCAGTGCTGCTGCACGCCCAGAGCCACCCCGACGCCGACGAATCAGTGATCGGGGTCATGGCGATGAACATTCTGTCCCGCGGCGAGCACCCCACCTTCTTCTATGGCCAGGCATACGGAGGGGGTGGTGCGATCGAGGCGTATCTTGCGGCGCTGATATTCGCGTTCACCGGGCCCTCGGCCATCGCGCTCAAGACCGTGATCCTGCTCTTGTGGCTGGTCACGCTGGCCGCATGCTTTCGTTTCTGTGATCGCTTCTTCGACCGCGCGACCGCCGTGTGCGCGTGCTTGGTGCTCACCGTCGCCTCGCCCCTGGTCGAGTGGCACCTCAAGGCGCGCGGCGGTTACGTCGGCGTGGTGCTGTGTTGCACGCTGGCCCTTCATTGCTACGCCGAGCTGCTGCAGGGCCCGCATCGCAGCGCATGGCGCTTCGGCCTGCTCGGTCTGTGTTGCGGCGTGGGCTACTACAACCTCGAGCTGATCGTCCCCTTCCTGCTCGCGCTGCTGCTCGCGAGCCTGGCCCACTGGCGCTGGTTCTGGCGCCCGAGGGCGGTGCTGGGTGCAGCTGTTGGCTTCGTGATCGGCCTCGGGCCGTCGATTGCATTCAACCTGACGCACCAGCTGGTGAACCTCCGCTACGTGTACCACGCGTTCCGGGCTCCGTCGCGCGAGCTGCATGGCTTGCCGCGCGTGCTTTCGCTGTTCGGCACGTGCGTGCCGCGCTTCCTCTCGGGCCGCAACCTGGACCGTGTCGTCGATACGACGAGGCTACAGACAAGGCTCGAGTACGCAGCCTACGGTCTCTTGCTCGCGGCGCTGTGCCTGACCGTACTGCCGCGTGCCTGGCGCTGGCTGCGAGCGCGCGACGCTCAGAGCCCCGTGAGTGTGCCCCTCGAGCTCGAGACTCTGCTGCTCGGCTACGTGGTGCTGTACCTCGTGATGCAGTGTATCTCGAAGGGCCCGGTCGAGCCTCGCTACCTGGTGCCGTTGTTCCCGGCGCTTGCAATCTTGTCCGCACGAAGCGCGCTGCGTCTTGCCAGCGAGCGCGGCTGGCCCGGTCGCGCCGCGGCAGTGTTGCTCCTGGGCACCGTCCTCGGCGGAGGCCTGGTCACGCACGTTCGACACCTCGGACCGAGCTACGTGACGGACAAAGTCGAGCTCGCCGACGGGCGCGTGCTGAGGCTCGCGACCTCCGGCGACACCGTGCCTGCGCTGCTCCGCTACTTGCAGGAACACCACCTCACGCGCGTCTGGTGCCTCCATCAGCTGCAATGGCGGCTGATGTTCGAGAGCCAGCTGCAGGTCCTCGCCAGCGACTGGCCGCTGCACGACGAGCTGGTCGACGGTGCGGTCGGTCTCACTCCTGCGGCCAGCTGCTACCGGCAATACGACGAGCTTGTCGCCGCGCCTCCGGGGCCGACCGCCATCATCCTGCACCACGAAGATGCGCGCTGGCCCGCGCTGCTGGCTCGGCCCTTCATGCGCCACTTCACACGCCGAACGATGATCGGCGAATACGTGGTGATGAGCCGAGCGGGAGGCTGATCCGAGTCACTTCGAAACGCAGCAATATTCGGGTTGCGGGCGCAGCTTGCCGTCGTTCGGAACGATGTCCGTAAATAGCTTCTGGCTCGCGTCGACGCAGCTCGGATTGGGACCGGGGCGGAACTCCGTGGTGCCGCCGACGGCGGCACAGTCGTCCTCGTTGCAGGCGCCTGTGTGGGCGATCGACGAGACCACGCTCGCCTCGCATGCGTTGCCGTACGTCTTGTGATCGCAGCCGCAGACGGGCGCGTACTCCGTCGTGCATGCGATCGGACCGGTCTTCACGACCATGCACGTGCCGCCGTCGGTGTCACTGACGCACGCGCCCGTGTGCCGAATCGAGACACCCGCGCGGTGCGCGTAGCAGTCGTTGGGGTATGTGGTTCCATCGCAACCGCACACGGCGCTGTACAAGTCGTAGCAAAGGTCGGGCACGGTCAGGCACGTGCCAGTCGCGTCGAATTCTCCGCACTGAGCGCTCGCGGGGAAGTTGCAGAGCTCACCGGTTGGGCAGCTGCCCGTGCCGCGCGTCCCGCAGATCTTGCCGCTACCACTGCCGGCGTCCTTGGTCGCTGCGCCAGCGTCGGATGCGCCAGCGCCGCCGCCGCCGTTGCCAGTCGACGAACCGCTGCCGCCCTCCGCGCCGCTCGACCCGCCGCTCGCGCCGGCGGCCGAACCGTGCCCGCCGCTGCCGCTGCCGGCGCCGCTGCCGCCGCCGCCGTTCACATGCGAGCTGCCGCCATCAGCAGCACCCGCGTCGCTGCCCGCGGTCTTGTCGCAGCCCTTGTTGCCGAGCGACAGAGCCATGCCCGCGGCCACGAGCAGTGTCTTCAGGAACGTACGCTGCTGGAATCTCATGTTACCACCCTCGGGGTATGTGCTCGGCGTGTGTCATTCCCATACCACACTCTGAGCGCGGAGTCCGGCGGTCTCGTGACCCACTAGCGCTCGCTCGCGGCGCGCATGTTGGCGACCAGCTTGTCTGTGACCATTGGCGCGTAGAAGTAGGGGAAGCGTGGGTGTCCGCTGGTCAGGTCTTCGCGTACTTTGCCGTCGGGAGACAAGAACAGCACGCGCGGCACATAGCTGCCGTATGTGCCCAGCTGACCTTTCAACCACGCGGGCTGCTCGTCCTGATCTTGATGCACCATCACGAGCTCCCGTGCCGCATCTGCCACTTCGGGTTTGGCGAACACGGGCGCGAGCTCTTTGCAGTGGTCGCACCACTCGGCATACACCACCACGCCGATCGACTTGCCCTCGGCCCGCGCAACGCTCCGCGCTGAA
>JADGRG010000300.1 GCA_017881145.1 Sandaracinaceae bacterium
CAAGGCGAACGAAGAGAAGCTCGGCATCGCGCTGGGCAAGATGGTCGCCGAAGACCCGTCGTTCCATTGCGAGGTCGACCAAGAGTCGAGCGAGACCATCCTCAAGGGCATGGGCGAGCTGCACCTGGACATCAAGGTCGACATCCTGCGCCGCACGCACGGCGTCGATGTCACCGTGGGCAAGCCGCAGGTCGCGTACCGCGAGACCATCACCAGGGGCGTCACCGACGGCTACACCCACAAGAAGCAGACGGGTGGTTCGGGTCAGTACGCGAAGATCGAGTACCGCATCGAGCCGAACGCGCTCGGCGCAGGCTTCTTGTTCGAGTCGGACATCACCGGCGGCAGCGTGCCCAAGGAGTTCATCCCCGCGATCGAAAAGGGCTTCAAGCTCTCGATCGTCAAGGGTCCGGTCGCCGGCTACCCGGTCATCGACGTCAAGGTGACACTCACCGACGGCGCCTTCCACGCGGTCGACTCGTCGCAGATTGCGTTCGAAGTAGCGGCGAAGGCAGCGTATCGGCAGACCATGCCGAAGTGCGGACCGCAGCTGCTCGAGCCCATCATGAAGGTCGACGTGTTCGTCCCGGACGCGCACGTGGGCGACACGATCGGCGATCTCAACCGCCGCCGCGGCATGATGAAGAGCCAAGAAGCTGGCCCGACCAGCGTGCGCATCAAGGCCGATGTGCCGCTCTCCGAGATGTTCGGCTACATCGGCGACCTACGCACCATGACTTCGGGTCGTGGTCAGTACTCGATGGAGTTCAGCCACTACTCGCCGTGCCCGCGCAATATCTCGGAGCAAGTGATCACCGAGGCGGCGGCGCGCGAAGAGGCACGCAAGAAGGCCAAGTGACCTGACTCGAAGTGAGAGTGATGTGACGAAGCCCGTGCGCAAGTGCGGGCTTTGTTGTATCTGAGCTCCGCTGTCCGGGTGTGCCAGCTAGAGCGAGCGGCGCAACTCGGCGAGCACGGCTTTCGGTGCTCGCACGCGCAGGTGGGTGCCGTCCGCCTCGTAGCGCTCTTCGAGCACGCGGGTGCGTGCGTGCAGCGTCGCGACGTGGCGCTGTTCAGTGTAGGGCACGATGATCTCTGCTTCCTCCATCGCGCTCTCGAAGAAGTCGACGATGCGAGCATGCAGCTTCTGCGCGTCGCCCGGATCGCGCGCGGACACGAGCACCGCGTTGGGAAATTCCTGGGCGAGCGCGGTCTTCTGCTCCGCGCTGATGCGGTCGGCCTTGTTCAACACCAGCAGCGTCGGGTTGGCGTCGGCGCCGATGTCGGCGAGCACCGAGCGCGTGACCTCGAGCTGATCGCGAAACGCAGGGTCCGCTACGTCGACCAGATGCAGCAGCAAGCTCGCGTCCTTGGCTTCCTCCAGCGTCGAGCGGAACGAAGCGACCAAGTCGTGCGGTAGCTTCTTGATGAAGCCGACGGTGTCCGAGACCAGGATCCTCGGCCGTGTCTCGGGCTGTAGCACGCGCACCGTGGTGTCGAGCGTCGCAAAGAGTTGGTCGGCGACGTAGACGTCGTCGCCGGTCAGTGCGCGCATCAGCGAGGACTTACCGGCGTTGGTGTAGCCCACCAGCGCCACCGTCGGGGTGTCGTCACCCGAGCGGCGAGAGCGGCGCGTGTCGGCCTCGCGCTTCACGATCTCCAGCTCGCGGCGTAGCTCCGCGATGCGATCGCGAATCTTGCGCCTGTCCAGCTCGAGCGCGGATTCGCCAGCACCTTTGCCTCCAACGCCACCGCGCTGTCGATCGCGGCCTGCACTGGCTTCTCGCAGGCGTGGCGCGAGGTAAGTGAGCTGCGCGATCTCCACCTGCAAGCGCGCTTCGCGTGTGCGCGCGTGACGCTGGAAGATGGAGAGGATCACCATCGAGCGATCGAGCACCTCGGCTCCGGTCGCACGCTCCAGGTTGCGCGTCTGTCCCGGCGTGAGATCGTGATCGACGAGCACGACGGTGGCCAGCTTGCTGGGCTCGCCGTCGTCGTCGTCCTGAGCGCTCTCGGCTTGCGCCTTGGCCGTATCGGCGTCTTGCTCCGCCTCGCGGCTCTTCGCGCCCGGCGGCGAATACTTGGGCACCACGCCCGTGCCGCCGGTGAGCTCAGCCAGGTCTTTCAGCTTGCCTTCCCCGATCACCGTCGCGGTCACGAGCGCGCTTCGCTTCTGCGTGACGCGGCCGATCACCGCCAGGCCGAGTGTGTCCGCGAGCCGCTCCAACTCCGTTAGTGAAGCGTCGAAAGCTTCGTCGCTCAGATCCGGGAAATGAACCCCGACAACCACCGCGCGCGGGCGCGGACCATCATTCTGGCGCATCGACGACACGCGAGCACCATGCAGAGTTCAGGCAGGCAATGCAAGCACGCTTCAGCGCGTGGTCGGAGTCTGCACGTCGACCACGCGGTCGAGCAGGTGCTGCGCCTCTTCCGTGCCCAGCTTCATCACCAGGTTCACGAAAAGATGGCGCGGATCCTCCGCGTTGCGGGTGCCGCCAACAGCTGCGGGTTTGGCCTTTGGTTTGCGTGCGACCGGGCGCTTGGTCGTGGCGGGTTTGCTGCGCGCAGCCTCCGCTCGCTTCTTGGCTTTCGGCGCGGTGGATTTCTTGCTGGTCTTCTTGGGCATGACAAACACCATCCGAACACGCGGCCGAAGCCACGGTCAAGGATCACGGTACGTTCCCCAGCTTCTGAAGGATGCGGCCCAGGTCCCGCGTGTTGGGGCGCAGCTGCAGGTAGCGTCGCAATGCGCGTGTAGGAAATCACACAGGAATTCCGATGCAAGGCGCGCCAGCTCACCAGTCGATGATGGCCGCGCCCCAGGTGAAGCCCGAGCCGAATGCGACGGTCGCCACCGTCATCCCGCGCTTCAGCTTGCCGGACATAGTGGCTTCGTGAAGCAAGCTTGGGATCGTGGCAGCCGTCGTGTTCCCGTAGCGTTGGATGTTGCTCACGAACTTGCTCTCGGGAGCTCCGAGGTGCTGCTGGACGTATTGATTGATCCGCAGATTCGCCTGGTGGAACACGAACAAGTCGATGTCGTCGAGGGTGAGCTGCTCTTGGCCTGCCACCTCCATCAGCGATCCGATCATGCGCTCGACGGCGTGACGGAACACCTGCTTGCCATCCATCCGGGCCCACATCATTTCGGGCTGGACCTGGCCGATGCCGGCTGCGTCCTGCGGGATGAAGGGGCGTTGCGAGATGTCCCAGATCTTCTGGCAGAGGATGTCCGCAAAGCGACCGTCGGCGCCCAGGTGCACGCGCCTGACACCACGGCCGCCCGCTTCGCTTGCGCTCACCACCACCGCGCCTGCGCCATCGCCGAAGAGTGACGCCACGGTGCGTCCCCGCGTGCTCAAGTCGAGAGCTGCCGAATGGACCTCCGCGCCGACCAGCAACACGTTGTTGTAGGTTCCCGAGCGAACGAAGCTGGTTGCGGTGGACAGGCCGTACAAGAAACCCGAGCACTGGTTGCGGATGTCCAGCGCGGGGATGAACTTGCCCATGTCGCAGAGACCGAGCTTCTGCTGTAGGACCACGCCGGTTCCCGGAAAGTGATAGTCCGGGGAGAGCGTGCAGAAGATGATGAGATCGAGGTCGCCCTTGGCGATGCCGGCGTTCGAGATGGCTTGCTCGGCTGCCTTGAGCGCCAAGTCGGAGCACGCGACGCCCGCATCCGCGAAGTGGCGCTCCTCGATGCCGGTGCGTTGGACGATCCACTCGTGCGTGGTGTCGATGCCGTACTGGGACTTGAGGTGGTCGTTGGTCACCACGCGCGGCGGCGCGTAAAAGCCAGTTCCTGAAATGATCGCGTTTCGCATTGGCCTCGGAAGGGAGCCCCGGAGCGTCGGTGCGGCCCGGGTGCCGCGTGGGCGTCAGAGAGTTGGTGGGCGCTTAACAGCTTCTTTCGCGCATCGAGGCATCCGCCGTGCCGCTGGCTGGCACACCGACGGAGCACCCATCGGCGAGCCTTGGTCAGTGCACTGAGCACGGAGCCTGCCCTGCAAAGCGCGCATAGTTGCGAACCTGGGCCGGAACCGCAAGTGTGGGCGTCGCGACCTTGCGTCGCAAGCTGCAAGACGAAGGCACCTCGTTCAGCCGATCACCTCGTTCTTGCCGTCTCGGTCGAGGTCCACGACGTTGGGGGGTGACGCGGTCCACTGCAGCCACTCGTCCCCGTTCCCGGGGTTCGGCCACGTGCCTGTATGCTTGTTGTAATGGTTGTCCTCGATCACGGGATCCGCCCAGCGGATGAACTGGCCCCAGGTCATGCGCTGATCGAGATACTTGCTCTCGGGGTTCTTGAAATAGGGTGCCGCGTCGATGGCGACGCCGTCGTGGTCGAACGCTTGTATGTTGTGATTGTCGTAAGTGGTCAGCACTTCCAGCTCGGGATCGTCATCGATGTTCCCGATGGCCACGTTGAGCCCGTACGAGCCGTAGCCGTGGTGACCCATGCCGTTGCGGTCCGCGTCGTTGCCTGCTCCGCTCTTGTTGTTGTAACGAGGCCAGGCTTGCCAGCTGATGCCGGCGGGTTGGTAGAGCTTGCCATCGGGCTCGAACACGAAGACCTGCGCGCCGCCGCTCTCGGTGCTCGCGGTTTGAGTGGTGGTCGCGACGATTTCGAGCTTGCCATCGCCGTTCAGATCACCGGCAGCGAGACCGCGCACCTCGGGAGCCTGTCCGCCTGAGCTCGTGTCTACGGGGAAGCCTGCCTTGAGTGCTAGCTTGCCGCCCTTCCATTCGTAAGCGATGACGTTCTTGTCGTTGCCGACCACCACCTCCGTGATGCCGTCCACATCGAGATCGACCACGACGTGCGGAGCGTAGACGCGGCCTTTGCCGTCCTTCGATTTGCTGAGCAGGTTCGC
>JADGRG010000301.1 GCA_017881145.1 Sandaracinaceae bacterium
CCGCTGTGGGCTGCAAGCCTCGGTCAGTCACGGTGGCAGGCTCTGACACGGAGGCGAGCCTGGCCGGGCCGTGGCAAGCGGTCAAGCGTGCGTTGGCGCGCTCACGGAACAGGCTACTTCTTGCGCTTCTGCTTGGATTTGGGCGCCGTGCTCGGTGGTTTGCTTACTGCCATCGCGTTGTCCGTTGGCAACGGGTTCGGCACGGCACGGCCATCGACGTAGATGCTGGGTTCCGGCCCACGCGCGACGCGGATGGCGACCAGCACACCGGTTGCCAGCATGGCGAGCGAACCGTATTGCCCGGGCGTGAAGCCGAAGTAGCGTACGTCGCCGCCGTTGATCGGCACTTCGCGCAGGTAGTCGAGGAAGAAGCGGGTGGGCGCGTAGAAGATGGGGATGAACGCCATGAAGAAGCCGCGCGGGCGTGGGCTCTTGCCGAGCCAGAGGACCAATCCCACGGCGGCAGCGCTCCACAGCACCTCGTAGAAGCCGAGGTCGTGCCGAGGCAGCCCTTCGCCGTTGTAGTTGTCGACGGCAAGGAAGAAGTGGCTCACTAGGCCCGGGTGATCGTGCACCGTGAAGCAGCCCATGCGCCCGAAGAACCACGCGAAGGGAAAGGCGAAGCAGAAGAGGTCGCCCATCACCATGATCGAGACGTGCTTGCGGTGCCGAAAGACGAACGCCGCTGCCACGCCGCCCCCGAAGCCCATATAGGAGGAGAGCCCCATATAGCGCTCCAGGAAGAGCTTCGGATGCTGGACCATCTCCACGAACTCGTCCCAGTCGTAGACGGGCTTGTTCAGCAGGTAGGCGCAAACCAGCCCGATCCCGATGGTGTAGACCAGGAAGTCCGAGATGAGCTGCGGCGGCACGCCGGTCTTCTTGGCGCGCCATTCGGCGACGCGTGTGCCCAAGAGAATGCCGAGAGCCACCAGGATCCCGAAGGGCTGGATCTCCAGCTTGCCGACGATGGGGATGCCGTGAAGCTTGAACCAAGGAATCAAAAGCAGCGTTGACACGGCCGCGGACTATAGGCGCTTTCCGTGGACAGCGCACGGGGTCGGTGCGGGCAGCGCGGCTACTTGCTCTGCACCTTTTCCAGGTCCATCCCGCAGACGGGACACTTCGCGGTCGGGTCCGTGGACACCTGGTCTGTGTGCATGGGGCAGCGGTAGAGCGCCGCTGCGGCATCGCTATCCTTGGCCGAGGCGCTCGTCGTCGTCGACGGCGTGGTGGACTCGGCTCCACACGCCACCAACAACGTGATGGACACGAGTAGGGTGAGCTGCTGCAACATTGTGTTCCTCCGAAGGTTGAGCCGAGGTGCCGGTGTGCGACGAAGTTTCGTAGCGTTCGGCTCGGGCGCCCAAGACCGCTATCCGGGACTGCATCACCGAAACGCTTCTCGACGTGTGGCGCGCAGCGCGCTTTGTTGCGCACTTGGCAGTGCGTGGCAAGAATGCGAGCTGCGGCACGTTGTCGCACTCGACCACGTTACGTTGTGAGTGACCGCGCGCGACAACAAACCGCGCGACCTGCGCGGCGTTAAGCACGGAAACGTCTCCACCGATCACTTCAGGGAGGCGACGCGAGAGCGCGCACCTGCAAACGACATGCGGAGTTGCACGTATCAGCGCCGTCGCTCGGGCTGCTCTTGGTCGTGGCTTGAGTGAAAGTCGTGCGAGAGACCGCTGCGCTGGTCGTCTGGTTTGGCGGCGAGAACGCAATGCACCAACCGCGGTACCCGACCGGACTCGAGGCGCGACGGCCCAGTGGGTGCTTGGTGAGGGCTTTCGATGTCCGTAGGATCACTCCCTCGCAGCCTCGCAGGGCAGCCGCTTCGAGCACGCGGTCAACTACGACCTGCATATCATCGTGCGGCTGCACCGCAATCGTGGCGAGTTCGATGAACGGTTGGGTGGGCGCCTCATTCAGGTACAGTTTCACACACTGGGCAGAATGAGTCTCAATCACAGGCGGTGGAGCCGCAGACGCCGGGGTGAAAGCCAGCGACGCACCGCACGCAGTGGGCATGCACGCGCCCGCCACGACGGGCAGCATGCGCATGAATCGTCTCACATCACCTGGCGCCACCGCAGATCTCCAAGAGCGCTCGACGGCCTTAAGATACGTAACCCGCTGTTCCTCGCCGCTATTCCCGATGCGGGCACCGCGCCGGCTCCCGACCCGACTGGGCGCCGAAACGGTCCCTGCTGAGGACCGCCGCAGTCTTACTTGTAGCCTGGAAGCTCGATGACGTAGGTATCTGCGGTCGATCCTCCTCCCCAGTCGCTGCCAAAGGCCACTCTCGTGCCGCTGGGACTCGGGACTGCATGGGCTTCGCCCCAGTATCCCTGCGGTCCTGCCTTGCCCCAGGTGCGATGTCGACCGATCCGGCAAACCTTGCCATTGTTCGTGTTGGCCAGGAGCACCTCTTGGTCCAGAAGCCCCTGTGTCGCGCCTCGGTTCTCGCTGATCGTCGACACCACAACCCAGCCGGGATGCTGGAAAACCAAGGCCGAGACGTGGCCGTCCGGCGGATAGGGA
>JADGRG010000302.1 GCA_017881145.1 Sandaracinaceae bacterium
ACCTTCTTGCTCATCTTCAGGTTCCTCGCCTTGATATCGACTTATCGACGACATCGACGACATCGACTACGGATGGTCTGCGTCGGACTCACGCACGCTGCTTGGCGCGCAGCTGAACGAGTGCCGGAATCTTCTGAGGCGGCAGCACAGCCGGCTCTCGATCGCCGTTTTGGATCTTCTCCATCAGCAACATCAGCGCGTCGAGGACGGCTTCTGGGCGCGGTGGGCAACCGGGGATGAACACGTCGACGGGGATGATCTTGTCGATGCCGGGAATGGTCGTGTAGTTGTCGTAGAAGCCACCGGTCGACGCGCAGGTGCCAAACGCGATCACGTATTTCGGATCGGTCATCTGCTCGTAGATGCGCTTGAGCGCCGGCGCCTGCTTCTGCGTGATGGTTCCAACCACCCACATCAAGTCGGCCTGCCGAGGACTGAAGCGCGGTGCACCTGCGCCGAAGCGCTCGATATCGTATCGCGCTCCTGCCGTCGCCATGTGCTCCATGCCGCAGCAGGCTGTGACGAACGGATACTGGAAGAGCGAATACTTGCGCGCCCAACCGAGCAAAGCCTCGAACTTGGTGGTCGCGAAGCCGCTCTGATCTCCGCCCAAGACAGCGGTTACTTCTCCCATTCGAGCGCTCCCTTCTTCCACGCGTAGAGCAAGGTCACTGCCAAGACGGCGATGAACGCGAACATCTCAATAAGGCCAAACCACGAGAGCTGCCTGAAGATCGACGCCCACGGATAGAGAAACACCGCTTCGATGTCGAACACCACGAAGAGAATCGCGGTCAGGTAGAACTTCACGTTCAGGTGAAGTTGATTGGCGCCGTCTGATTCCGATCCGCTCTCATACGGGATCGCCTTCTCGGGCGTCATGTTCTTCGGGCCCAACACGGATGTGAGCGTGAAGAGCAAGACCGCCACCCCTGTTGCAACCAGGAGCATCAGCAAGGCGGGCAAATAAGTTGTGAGCATGGGCAATACGCTCCGCTGGAACTTGCGCGCAGCTCTCGAGGTTGGCGATCAGGTTGATCTGTCGCGAAATTGCTCGCGAATCCCGCTCGAAAGGCCAGCTATTCCTAGTCGTCTGGCGCTTCTGTGTCAACGTCGGTGCGGCCCCTACGGCCGATTCCGGTGCGACATGAGCGCGCCCGCCCCCCCACTCTCTCAGCTGCAGGACCGAGCCGCCAAGATCTGCTCGACCTCTGCGACGGTCTTGGGAATGCCGTCGGTGAGGATTTCGGCGCCGGTTTCGGTGACCAGCACGTCATCTTCGATGCGGATCCCGATGCCGTGCCACTTCGGGTCACACTTCGCCCCGGGTGCCACGTAGAGGCCGGGCTCGACGGTCAGGACGAAGCCCGGCGCAAGTGGCCGCGGCCGCTTGTCGAGGTGGTAGTCGCCCACGTCATGGACGTCCATTCCGAGCCAGTGCGACGTCCTGTGCATGTAGTAGGGCTTGTAGGTCTCGTTCTTGAGGACATCCTCGATCGGGCCGTCCACCAGCCCGAGGGCGACCAGCCCCCGCGCCAACACGCCGACCGCAGCGTGGTGTACGTCAGGTAGCGTCGCGCCCGGACGCACGGCGGCGATGGCTGCGAGTTGGGCAGAAAGCACGAGCTGATAGAGCGCGCGCTGTGCCTCACTGAACTTGCCTCCCACGGGAAACGTGCGCGTCACATCGCAGGCGTAGTAGCCAAACTCAGCGCCTGCATCGATCAGCAAGAGCTCACCGTCCTGCATCTGCCGGTCGTTGCGACGATGGTGCAGCACGGTGGCGTTGGGCCCTGAGCCCACGATGCTTCCGTAGGCCGGCCGCTCTGCACCGTGCGCTCGAAAGGTCCGCAGGATCTCGGCTTCGACCTCGTATTCGTAGCGACCCGGCCGCGCGACCTGCATCGCGCGTAGGTGAGCATCGCGCGTGATCGCAGCTGCCTGCAGCATGGTGTCGATCTCGGCCGCCGACTTGCGCAGGCGCAGCTCGTGCGTGATGAGGCTAGGGTCGACGATCTCACGCGGCGGCGTCACCCCGCTGCGAGCCTTCTGGCGGACTTCGTCGATGGCATCGAGCACCCGCTCGTCGAAGGTGCGGTCGTTGCCCAGTCGATAGTGCAGCCGGCGCACGTCCTTCAGGTAGTCCGGCAGGCGCTGATCGAGCTCTGCGATGGGAAAGGCTGCGTCGGCACCGAAGAGCGTCTTGGCACCGTCCACACCGGCACGCGGGCCATCCCAAGTCTCGCGCTCGGGATCACGCGGCCGCACGAAGAGCACCATGCGATGTTCGCTGTGCTCGGTGGTGAGCAAGAGGACGCTCTCGGGCTCGTCGAATCCGGTCAGGTAATAGAGGTCGCTGTCCTGGCGAAACTCATGCTCGACGTCGTTGTTGCGAATCGCGACCGGAGTCGACGCGAAGAGCGCGACACCCTGCCCCATCGCCGCCAAGACTTTCTGCCTGCGCGCTGCGAACTCGCCGGAGATGGCCATCTGGCGATTGTGTTCCGCTGGCCTGCCGCGTCAAGCGAGGAGCTCGAGCAAGCGCTGGCTCGCCGCCGAGAGATCGACACCGAGCTCGGTCGCGAAGCCGTGCGCGTCGAGCGTATTGCCGCGAGCGCCAGCTCCGCGCAGCAGCTCTTCGGATCGCGGGTTGCGAAACCAGTCCGCATCCAAGCGTTCACGAAGCCCTGCATGCACGGCAAGCCCGGCGAGCCGGGCCTCGACATCCACGCCGAGCGCTGGCGCGCCGAACCAAGCGAGCACAGCCAGCCCCGGCGGCACGGACACCCCGAGCGCACGGCGCATCGCAGCCACCAGGGATTCGATGCGCTCGTCGAGGTTCCGCGCAGGTGCCTGACCTGCGATCGCCAGTGCGGCGCTGACGCGCACCTGCAGCAGAACCAAGAGCGCGGCGTGGCGCGCGAGCGTGGCTGCCTCGGACGGAGGTAGACCCGCCACCGTGCGCAGGTAGAGCACGTCCGCATGGAGTTGCATGAAGAGCGTGCCGAACGCCGTGCTGACACCACCGTCCATGGGCCAACGCAGCTCAGGCGCGAGCGCAGGCGACACCAGCGCCAGCGCCAGCGCGCGACCCATGGCATCGGCAGCTTGCAGGTCCGAGAGCACGCCCCATTCCAGGCTGGTTTGGGCCACCCGGAGATCGCCGGGCACTGCGAGCACGGCCAGCCGCGGCACCGGGAAGAGCAACGGCCCGCCGCTTTCGACGCGCATGCGAGCATTCATCTCGCGCTCGAAGCCCAGGCCCCGCAGCCCGGCAGCCAGACGAAAATGACGGCGCGCAACCCGCGCCAGGCCATCCAGCTCCGGACGGCGCAGCGCCACGAGCAGCGTGTGCCAAGCAGGCTTGCCGCTTGGGTCGAGCGCTCGAGTCGCCCAACGCACCGTGTCATGCGCTGCATCGTCGGTGCGATAGAGCAAGGCTTCAGCCAGCTCTTGCAGCGTGGGCTTCCGCGCAGGCTGCTCCTGCGCCCAGCGTGTGAGCCAGGTTGCATCGGCTTTCTGCCGCAGCTCGGCGAAGTGTTTCGCGTGCGCATCGAGGGCAGAAGCCAGCGCTTGCGCACGCAGCTGCCGACCGGCAGCCGCATCGGTCTTCAGCATGGACACGAGCAGCTCGCGCGGCGCTTCTGCGCCCGAACCAACCGGCAGCTGGGTTGCGAGCAGCTGCCCAAGCCTCGGACGGGCTTCGGCGAGGATGCTGGAGGCGGCAACATGCGCGAGCTGCCGGCCCACGAAGCCGTGCTCGACCTGGCTCAGCTCACCGCTGGCGCTGAGCTGGCTCTCGAGCTGCGCGCCTTGCTCCGAGAGCAGAAAGCGCGCAGCGCCGCGCCAACTCTCCTCGATGCCTCCATGGCGCAGCCACTCGATCTCGGCCGCACCTCGGCCGCGATGAAACGCCTCGATCGCCTCGCGTATGCGGTATCCTGCACTCGACATCTCTATACCCTCTACCAGAACCGAGGCGGAAGCGTGCGAGGTTTGCACCGGCCCTCGGCTCGGTCGTAGGCTCGCGGCATGGCTCTGCACCAGCGCATCTCATTCATCGGCGGCGGCAACATGGCCTCCGCGCTCATCCAAGGCTTGATTGCGGCAGGCACTTCCCAACCGGATGCGATCACCGCGAGCGACGTTCGCGAAGAGGCGCTCGCCGAGCTTCGGGCCAAGCACCACATCCGCACCACGCACGACAACCGAGAGGCCTGCCACGCCGGCATCGTGGTGCTCAGCGTGAAGCCGCAGATCTTCGGCAGCCTCTTGCCGGAAATTGCAGCGCACCTGCCGGCAGAGAGCCTCGTGATCA
>JADGRG010000033.1 GCA_017881145.1 Sandaracinaceae bacterium
GATTTCCCGATCATCGTGCGTCCTGTCGGCTCCCACGCAGGGCACGATCTAGCGAGGATCGGCTGCTCTGCGGAGATCGCCGCTTATCTTTCCAAGGTAGATGCGTCCGAATTCTTTCTGTCGCGATTCATCGACTACAGCGGCGACGACGGACTGTTTCGAAAGTTCCGGGTCGCCCTGATAGGTGGGGTGGCGTTCGCCTGCCACATGGCCATTTCATCGAAGTGGATGATCCACTACGTCAATGCTGGCATGTACGAAGACGCACAGAAGCGAGCCCAAGAGGCGCGCTTCATGGAAAGCTTCGACGCCTTTTCCCAACGGCACCGATCGGCTCTGGATGCCATCTACAAGCGCACGCAGCTCGATTATCTCTGCATCGACTGTGCGGAGACCCGGGATGGTCAGCTCTTAGTGTTCGAAATCGACCATGCCATGGTCGTGCATGCGATGGACCCGGAAGAGCTCTTTCCCCGCAAGCAGCACCACATGCAGAAGGTGAAGATTGCGTTTCGGGACCTGCTCTTGGAACGGACAGCGGTCGGCACACCCGCGACACCCGCTTGAACACGGCTCGAAAAGACGCTCCGACCGATGAATCCACGCAATAGTCTAAATTTCTCCGGCGGCCCCGGCGTACTGCCGGAGAGTGTCTTGCGGCAGGCTCAAGAGTCGGTGATCGAGGTCCCGGAAGTCGGCCTCTCGGTGTTAGGCATAAGTCATCGTTCGGACTGGTTCGCGGCCGTCGTCTCTGAGCTCGAAACCAACGTCCGAACGCTGCTGGGTTTACCCAACGACTATCATGTGTTGTTTTTGCAGGGTGGTGCGACGCAACAGTTCTCGATGGTGCCGATGACTTTGCTGCGCGGTAGAGGCCGACCGGCGGAGTACCTGCATACAGGTTATTGGAGCGGTAAGGCTCTTCCCGAAGCGAGGCGTGAGGGGCAGGTGCGTGTGCTGTGGACGGGCGAGACCGATGGTTTCCGGCGACTGCCCAGCGACGCTGAGCTCTGCTTTTCGCCGGACGCTGCCTACCTCCACTACGTCTCGAATGAAACGGTCGAGGGGCTCCAGTTTCACCGGGTCTTGGGTCGAGACGACGTACCGCGTGTTTGCGACATGTCCTCGGACTTCTTGTCCAAGCCGTGTGAGGCGGAGCGGTTCTCTCTGATCTACGCCCACGCCCAGAAGAACATCGGCCCCGCGGGGGTGACGGTGGTCCTCGTCCGCGACGCGCTGCTCAAAGATGTTCCCGATGATCTTCCCGGCTTTCTGGACTACCGCACCCACGTCCAGTCGCACTCCAACTTCAACACACCACCGGTGTTTGCGATCTGGGTGGTGCTGCTGGTTACGCGTTGGCTGATCAACGAAATCGGTGGTCTGGCCCGGATGGCGGAGCTAAATCGGACTAAGGCCGATCTAATATACAATCAGCTTGATAGTAGCGCTGGGTTCTACCGTGGCAGGGCTGCAACGGCAGACCGGTCCACGATGAACGTAGCCTTCAATCTAGCCAGCCCCGAGATGGAAAAACGATTTCTTGCCGAGGCCTCGGGCGCAGGATTCTCTGGACTGTCAGGCCATCGAGCCATCGGCGGCATCCGGGCATCGATCTACGACGGGCTCATGCTCCCAGCGGTCGAAAAGCTGGTGGGCTTCATGGACGAGTTTCGGCGCCGACAACGCAATGTGCGCGTCAGTGAAACGTCAGCGTGAGCGTCACACCAACGCCGACCAAGTAGCGCACGCTGCTGGTGCCGGCGATCTGGTTTTCGGCGGCGCCGAAGAGCAGGGAGGCTGCGGCGCCCATGCCGAAGCGGCGGTCGAGCCAGAAGAGCTTGCCGGCATCCAGGTGTAGGCCGAAGCCGAGCTTGCTGACTTCTTCGCTCGGGATCTCGAGATTGCTGCCAACGCGGATCGGTGACGCTTCTACGCTGGAACGCAGGACACCGAGCGAGCCTGCAACGTACAGGTTCGCCGGCATGAACCAATAAGTCGCGCCGGCACCGACGTGCAGCATGCTGAAGTTGGTGGATGCCAACACCCCGCGGCTCGCGCTCGGAGCGTGTCCGAGCATGAGGTCCAGGCCCAACGACCAGCGCTCGCTGATCATGCTGCCCATGGTGAAAGCGAAACCGAGCGCGCTGCCGGAGATGTTTTCGGATTGGCCGGCCCCCACATCTTGGGTTGCGTGCAAGTAGAGCGGGCCAGCGGACATGCGCATCTGCACGCCGAGATGTGCAGGCTCGGACTGCGCGCTGGCGGGTGCCGGTGCGAGCACGCACAAGGCGCTGAGCAGGCTGATCAGGAAGGCGCCCCAACCCGTGTAAGCAAGCGTTTTGCTCAACATCCTGCGCCCGAGCATACACCAGCCCCTAGCGCGGCAGGCGAAGCATGCGGTCGGACTTGAACGAGCCGAGGAAGAGCTCGCGGCCTAGCGGCAGGGCGACGGTGGCGGCACCCATCGGTGCGCCCTCTCGCTTGAGCAGCCTCGTCTTGCGGAGCGAATGCGGGTCGATCGCCACGATCTCGAATGCGGCGGGGCAGGCACCTTGCTGGATGCGCCCGCAGGCGCCCATCGCCGCCAGTCCAGCCACGTGCGAAGCGACCAGGAGTCTGCCGTCGTCCGACCACGTTATGTTGTCGGGGTGCTGGACGGCGACACTTCCCAGCACCTGACCTGTGCTTCGCGAATAGCGTCGCACCTCGTTTGCGAGGTAGATACTCACGAAGAGCTCGCTGCCGTTCGCGGAAGAGGCGATCCCGTTCGGAAAGGGGGATTCGGTGCCTTTCAGCTTCGTGACCGTGCCGCCGGGCGACCAGGTGACGACATAGCCCGTGTCGATGCCGAGCACGCCGCGAGCTGTCTGGATGAGCTGTGCGAGCCCCAAGCTCTTCGGGAACACGTGCGTCGCCGCAAAGCCGCCGCCAGGCAGGGCGGCGACGTCGTCGAGGTAGATGCTTTCCGGCATCGGGACACAGCCGCGCCAGGCCAGCGCGAGCATTCCGGCCTCGGACGTGAGCTCGAAGAGCTCGACGGCTTCGCGTCCCCCGTGGTTCACGACGTAGAGCACGAGCCTACCGTCACTGCGCTGCGCGAGATCGATGCCGTGCGGATTGACGCGCTTGTCGGGCGGGCCCGGGCAGCGCGGATCGCCGAGGTCCGGGCCTTCACTGATCAGCGGCTCGGTGCCGATGCCGCTTTGCGGAAAGAGCGGTGTGACTTGTTCGGTGGTGACATCGAGCAGGCTGAGCTCGCCGGGAGCCTCTTCGTCGAACGAGCCCAGCTCGCTCACGATCAGGAAGCGGTGAGCGTTGCCTGTCACCGCCTGACTCGCGCTCTCGGGGATCAGCGCCAGGTCTTCGGGGTTGTGCAGCCCGCAGATGGCGTGAGCCTTGCCGAGGGACTGGCAGCGCGGCAGTGGGTCGCCGCCGCAGGCTGCAAGACAGAGCGCCAAGCTGAGCGCGAGAAACGAAGAAGGAGACCCGGTCATGGCGGCAGACTCTACACAGAAACTCGGTGTAGAGTCTGCCGTGATGGGCGTTCAGGTGGGCCAGATTCTTCGTCAGGCGGCGTTGCGTGCGCCGTCGGCGATCGGCGTGCTCGATGCAGGGCGCGATACGGCCTCGCAGCGCTCTTTCACCTACGCAGAGCTCGATCTCTGGGCGCGACAGGTAGCGGCGGAGCTTGCGCAGCGTGGCGTCGGGCCGGGCAGTCGCGTCGGCCTCTTGGCTGAGAGCTCAGCGCACTTCGTGGCCAGCTGGTTCGGCATCGTCTACTGCGGTGCCGCGGTGGTGCCGATGTCGATCTTGTCTGCGGCACCCGAGGTCGCGTTCCGTCTCCAGCATGCGGCGTGCACGGTGCTGGCTCACGACGATGCGCGTGCCAGTCTTGCCGCTGATGGCTGCGCTCAGGCTGGCGTCAAGGTGCAAGCCGTGCCGCTCTCGACACTGGTGCGTGGTGACGCGGTGCTCTCCCCTTTGGACATGAGCCCGGAAGCGACTGCTCTCTTGCTCTACACCTCCGGCACCACCGGCAAAGCCAAG
The DNA here is from genome assembly GCA_017881145.1 of Sandaracinaceae bacterium. GTDB lineage: Bacteria > Myxococcota_A > Polyangia > Polyangiales > JAFGIB01 > JADGRF01. Next base: position 4,051 of record JADGRG010000033.1, read on the forward strand.
GGTGCAGCGATCTCGCATGCCTCGCTCATGCTCCACACCTCGGTGCTCGTGCACCACACGCTCGGGTTGCACGAACACGACGTTGTGCTCGGGGTCTTGCCGCTCACGCATAGTTACGGGTGTCGGATGGCGATGCTCGCGCCTTTCTTCGCCCTGGCGCGCGTGGTGCTTGTGCCGCGCTTTTCCGCCGAGCGGACGTTGCGGCTGATGAACGAAGAGGGCGTGACCTGGCTGCCGGCAGTGCCGACCATGTTGGCTGCGTGGGCCGAGCAAGCGATGGGCGACAAGCCTCGGCACTTGCGCTGGGTGCTCTCCGCTGGTGCGCCGCTGCCCGAGGAGATCGCGCGGCGTGCCGAGGCACGGCTCGGCGTCGAGGTCCGTCAAGGCTACGGTATGACCGAGGCCACATTCTCGACGATGAACGCGCCGCCCGACGAGCGCGTGTTCGGCAGTGTGGGTCGGCCGGTCTGGGGCGTTGAAGTGCGCGTGGTCGACGACGCTGGCGACGAGGTTGTGCAAGGGGAACGCGGTGAAGTGCTGGCGCGCGGCCACAACCTGATGACGCATTACCTCTTCGATGCCGAGGCCACCCAGGAAGTCACCAGCGACGGCTTCATGCACAGCGGTGATATCGGTTGCTTCGACGCGCAAGGCCGGCTCGCCATCGTTGACCGCATCAAGGACTTGGTGATCCGTGGCGGCCACAACGTCTATCCATCCGAGGTCGAAGACGCGTTGGCGGCGCATCCTGCGGTGGCAGAGGTGGCCGTGATCGGTCGGCCTGATGCGTATTACGGTGAAGAAGTGGTGGCCGTGATCGTGCCGCGCGCTGGTAGCGAGCCCACGGTCGAGGCGCTCGACGAATGGGCGGCCGAGCGGCTCTCGCGCACCAAGTTGCCACGCGAATATGCGTTCGTGAGCGCGTTGCCATTGGGACCGTCCGGCAAGGTGCAAAAGCGCTCGCTGCGTGCGTGGCTGGCGGATGGCACGCTGCAGATCGTGGAGACCGGCAGAGCTCAGAAGACCGGGACGGTCCGTACTTGATGCATTGTTGATCCGGCGAGCAGCCGGAACGTTCAGCGCTTCTCTTCTTCGGTGCCTTGGCCTTTGCCGCGCAGACTGGGACGCTTCGGCGCTTGCTCAGCGAAGCCGAGCGCTGGGCGGCGGTGCCCCCGTTGGTGATGAAGTGAAACGGCAACGTGGTTGCCAGCCTCCCGCACGTGGTCAGTCGAGCTGATTGCTTGGGATTTCGCAGTCGCTATGGCGTTGGCGCTCAGTGCGAGGATGCGGGATACTTCCTGCATGTCGAGATCTGCTGGCGTCGATATCGATCAACTCACGCGTGATGAGCGTCTGGAGCTTCTGGAGCGAATCTGGGAGAGCCTCAGTCACGAGCCGGACGGCATTCCTCTGACCGACGAGCAGCGCGTCGAACTGGAGAATCGTCTGGACCGGCTTGACCATGAGGGCCCAGTGGGTGTTCCGTGGGAGCAGGTCCGTGACGAGATGACGCGCAGCTGACTATGAAGCGCGCGATCTTCCGGCCCGAGGCGCGCGTCGACGCGCTGGAAGCGTTCCGCTGGTATGACGTGAAGGACTCCGAGCTCGCGCAGCGGTTCAAGGCCGAGGTCGACCGCGTGGTTGGGCTGATCGAGCAAAGACCCTTGGCGTATCCGGTCCTGCTACGCGGCGCTCGCAAAGCATTGTTGAAGCGATTTCCCTATATGGTCGTGTTCCGAGACTACGATGGCGCTGTCGTGATCGCCGCAGTCATGCATGTGCGCCGCGGCAGACGACCGCTCAAGAAGCGTCTGTAAGACGAAGCCGCTCAGAACGGACTGGAAGACGCTAGAGCCGCTAGCAGAGCGCGTGCCGGCAGCAGCAGCCTTCTTCCAGCACAGCCGAAAGCTCCCGGTCCACGTCCTCGATACCAACGAGTACCGCCGAGCCGTCTTGGATGCTGCGAGCCCGTCGCACCAGCTCGTCCTTCCAGGCTGCGTCGATCTCTGCTTGTGACTCGGCGGGCAGGCTCTCCTGCAACGCTTCAACCAAGTAGAGGCGGTCCTCTTCGGGAAGCGCGAGAGCTTGCTCGAGAACTTTTCGGGCCTGCGACGTCATGCATCACATTTTATGCGGCGAGCTGTACTTCGCCACCACGCGGACCGGGACGAGCCACAGGAAGGCGGGAAGGCAGGAAGGACGCAAAATAGAGCCTCTTCTTCCCGCCTTGCCGCCTTCCTGTTTCTCGTCCGAGATCAGAAACCCCGCGCGTTTTCCGCCTCGGAGCGCTGTGGCAGGCGCGGGACTTGACGCTGCAATGCTTGGTGGCGATCAAGATCATCGATCCGGCGATCGCTTCGTCCGCCGCCGCCGTCTCGCGCTTTCTTCGCGAGGCGCGCGCGGCAGCTTCGCTGCGCAGCCCGCACGTGGTGCAGATCATCGACCATGGTGTGAGCGACGGCGTGCCGTACGTCGCCATGGAGCTGCTCGAAGGCGAGACCCTCGCCGACCGCCTCTCAGCGCGCGGTTCGCTGACGGCTGGGGAGGCGGTGAACGCTTACCTCTACAACAACTGCGGGACCGCGGGTCCGCAGCAGAACATCGTCTATTACGACCAGCTGCTCGTTCAGAGCTACTGAGGTGGGGCGAGGAGGAGCCGTCCTTGGCACGCAGCACCACTGGCGTCGAGGGCCAGCCGGTCTCCGCGATCAGCGGCACTTCGTCGCCGCGGGCTGCGCCCTTGCTGAACCAATCCGCGGGCAGATCGGTGACGCTGGCAAACCCGGCCATATATGGATAAGTCGATATCGCGAAGCGATCACGGTGGATGCCGCTGATGGCGGCATAGGCTGCGTCGAAGCAGCTCGCTCGGTGGGTCTGATCGGGGCAGACGTCCTTGGCGAAGCCGTAGAGGTGATCGATCTGGAACGAGGGGAAGACCAGCGTTGCAGGTTGCGCCTGCTTGACCGCAACGTAGGTCGCATTGATCAGGTCGATGAGCCCGGCGCTGGCGCGGAGGTCAGGCCGCTTCGGTGATGCGCTCTTCCGGGACCAGCATGAGCAAGCCGCCGCCTGTGAAGAAGAGCAGGGCGATGGATAGAATCGATAGGCGTGGGTTGCCCGTGAGCAGAGAGACCAGGCCCATCAGTCCGGGACCCACCACCGCCGCGAACTTGCCCAGCATGTTGTAGAAGCCGAAGAACTCGCCGGCTTCGTCAGCTGGAATCAGGCGGCTGTAGAACGAGCGGCTGAGCGCCTGCACGCCGCCTTGTACCAGC
>JADGRG010000303.1 GCA_017881145.1 Sandaracinaceae bacterium
CTACGGCGGCGACATCTCACGCAAGCGCAAGCTCCTCGAGAAGCAAAAAGAGGGCAAGAAGCGCATGAAGAACGTGGGCCGCGTGGAGATCCCACAAGAAGCGTTTCACGCCATCTTGAAGGTCGAGTAGGCCGCGGCGCCACAAAAGGCGTCGAGCCGGTCAGACACCGTCTTTGTCCACACGCGTCGTCTGTGCTCTGGGCCAGCGCTTGCGTAGCGGTTCGATGACCGCGAAGTAGAGCAGCGCTCCGCCCAACGCTCCGAGCGAATCTGCGAGCAAGTCTTTGGCGTCAGCCACGCGATTGGGTACGAACGCCTGGTGGATCTCGTCGAGCCCTCCCCACAAGACCGCAGTGAGCAACGCGAGCACGTAGGCCGTCGGGATACGCAGGCCGGGCCAGGTGCCGCGCACCGCGTGTGTGAGCAACACGGCCAGAGCTCCATACTCGAGGAAGTGCGCGCCCTTGTCGTGGAACGGCACGGTCGCAAGCGAAGGCGGATGCGAGCACGATGAGAGCGTCCAGATCAGCCCCATGTAGCCGAGCGCTGGCAGCCAGGCACGAAGCACGCGAGCCTTCCCGCTCACGACATCACCACAGGTAGACGCATGGACGCATTGCGCTTGGGCGCTGGCGGGCGAGCAGCTGAGGGCGGCAGCGCTTGGAGCGGAGCGGCCAGAAGCGAGCGCTTGTTGGCCTCGATGACACGAGCCGCGATGAGCTGCCCGGTGGGGTCGTGGCCCTCGGGAACCTCCAAGTGGACGATTTCGTGGCGCTCGCTGCGTCCGGTGTAGCGCAGGGGATTGCTCTTGCTCGGACCTTCGACCAGCACCTGCACGCGCGAACCGACCAGGCTCTGCAGATGGCGGCTTTGCAGCTCGTCGGCGACCTCGAAGAGCCGGGCGAGGCGCTCGGTCTTCAGCTCTTCCGAGACGTCGTCCGGGAGACGCAGCGCCGGGGTGTGTGGCCGCGGCGAGTACTTGAAAGCGAACACGCTCGAATAGCCCACCTCGCGCACCAGCGTGAGCGTGTCCTGAAAATCCGATTCGGTCTCGGTCGGGAAGCCCACGATGATGTCAGTCGCGAGCGTGAAAGAAGGACGCGCTTGCAGCAGCGCACGCGCGCGTTCCAGGTAGTCCTTTTGTCGATAGCGTCGCAGCATCATGCGCAGGATGCGGTCGGAGCCGGATTGCACCGGCAGATGCACGTGCGCCGGCAGGACGTCGAGCTCGGCGTGCGCACGCACCAGCTCGTCGGTGATGTGGCGCGGATGCGGCGAGGTGTAACGCAGGCGCAAGAGCTCAGGCGCCTCGACCGCGATGCGACGCAGCAGCTCCGCGAAACGCGACTCGCTGCCCACCGGCTCGCTGGGCTCGTGCCAGGAGTTGACCGTTTGGCCGAGCAGCGTGATCTCGCGCACGCCGCCTGCGCAGAGCACCTTGATCTCCGCGACGATGTCGGCCGCCGACCGATAGCGCTCAGCGCCACGCGTGTAGGGCACGATGCAATAGGTGCAGCGTTCGTCGCAGCCCTTCATCACCGTGACGTAGGCACTAGCCTCGGGGTGACCGGGACGCACGCGCGCGATCAGGAAACTAGGAGCGTCGAGATCGAAAACGGTACGCGCCACGGGCGGACCGCCGTCCATGACTTGGCGCACCAGATCGGGCAGCTCGGGAATGTTGTCGGGGCCGATCACGACGTCGACCAGATCGAGGTGACTGAGCATGGCCTCGCCCTGCTGTTGGGCCATGCAGCCGGCCACCGCGAACACCAGGTCGGGCTTGCGCTCCTTCCACTCCCGAAAGGTGCCCAGCATGCTCCGCAGCTTGTGATCGGCCTTCTCGCGCACGCTGCAGGTGTTGAACACGATCAGGTCGGCGTGCTCGGGCTCGGTCGCAGCCTCGTAACCGCGCTCGTAAAGCACCTCCTCGATTCGACGCGAATCGTGGACGTTCATCTGGCAGCCGAAGGTCTGGATCAGGAAGCGAGGCATCGAAGTGCAGCGGTGAGACGCTGGGGTGGCAGCGCAAGGCGGGCAGTATGGCGGGGGGCCGGGGGACTCGCAAACCGCCGCGCGCACGGGACTGCGCAGGGCGCGACGGAAGGCCTATCGCCTGGTACAACTGCGCCCGTGCGGCCCCAGATCTTCGTGGCATTGCTGCTGACCTTGTGCCTGGGCTTCGAGTGGCCCGGGCGTCTGCCGCGGCTCATCTACGAGCTTGGGCATGCAGAGCCCGCCCAGCGCCGAGAGGCCGTGCGCAGGCTCAAGCACTACGCCGCCGACGCAGTGCGCGAACCGTTGCTCGAGGCCTTGGAGGACGCGGACCCCGAGGTGCGTCTGGAAGCTGCGGTCGCCGTCGGCGAGCTCCGCCTGCACGAGGCAGCCGCGGCGCTCGCTTCGTGGCTGACCGACAAGGATGAGGCGGTGGTCACGACGGCGCTCCAAGCGTTGGGGCAGATCGCAGAGCCGACCACGCGCACGGCTCTCGTGCGGCTCTTGGTCGATCCGAGGGCCGAGGTGCGAAAGGCTGCGATCTGGGCAGTTCACGACCTTGGCGGTGCCGATACGGAGCAGGCGCTGCTCGGCAGCCTGGAAGACTCCGAGCCGAGCGTGCGCCTGGCTGCGGCGATGGCCCTGTACGGGATCGCCGACGCCCGCGCTCTCGCTGCTCTGACCGCCCACGCTCGAGACGCTGACGCCGAGGTGCGAGCTGCCGCGCTCACCGCGCTCGGTGGCCTGCACGATGCGCGAGCTCTGCCGCCTCTGCTGCGCGCCATCGACGACCCCGCCGAGCTCGTGCACCTTGCGGCGCTGATGGCGCTCGGGGACCTCGGCGATGCAGGAGCGGTCGTCGCACTGCGTGCGCAGCTCGCAGCCGGGCCTCGCATGGCGAAAGTGGCGCTGGCCGCACTTGGACGCATCGACGACCCGCGCGCACAGGCCGTGCTCATCGACCAGCTCGGCGATTCTGAATGGAGTGGCACGGCCGCCGATGCGCTGGTCGAGCGCGTTCGCAGAAGCGGCGACACGCCGAGCGATGACCCAAAGCACCCTTCGGTCGTGCAAGCGCTCGCCTCGCTCTTGGCTAGCGAACGTGCGCCGGCCCAGATCGCAGCGGCGGCGCAAGCATTGACCGAGCTGGCGCAGCTGGTGTCGATCACCGAGGCAGAGCCGGCGCTGCTCCGAGTGAAGCCCGCTCCACAGGTCCGACAGGACGAAGGCGGAGCACACGCTCCGGCCCCGGCAGTCGACGAGGCCGGAGTGCGCGACACCTTGCAGCACTTGCGCGGGGCCGATGCCGCGGATCGGCAGGCGCTGCTGCTGCGGGTCGGTCCCGCCTTAGGCAAGCTCGAAGCCACCCATGCGCTCTCGCCGCAGACCCGCGAGTTGGCCATGGAAACGCTCGGTACGCTGGCCAGCGCCGAGGATCAGGAGCTGGCAGCGCGCGCCATCGACGCCTTGCGCTGGTTCGCCGCCAAGGAGGCAGCCGGCATCGTCGCGAAGCTGATGCGCTCACCATCACTGCGCAAGCGCGCCCGGGCGACCTTTGCGCTTTCAGCGTTCGATGGCGACGAGACGCGAAAGCTCCTGCGCTATCTGCTGATGCGCCCTACCCCGCGCCTCGCGACCGCAGCGGTCTTGGCGCTCGGCGAGGTCGGTGACCAGCGAGACGCTGCCGCCATCGTGCGCAAGGCGGTACGCCTGGCCTGGCCGGTGAACGGTGCTGCCGCGTTTGCGTTGGCGCGGATGGCCGCGCGTGGCGTGATCAAGAAGCGCACCTTGGGGCGCACGCTCTGCGAGTTTGCTGCTTCGCGCGAGCCTTACGTCCGGGCCAACGTCGCGGCAGCCATGGCCAGCATGGCTGCACCAGCCTGCAACGAAAGCGTGCACCCCCTGCGCTGGCTCGACGCCACGCATGCCTCGGCGCTGCGCGTTGCGGCCGCCCGCTGGGCACGCGCCGCAGCCGAGGCAGGTGAGCTTTCCGCAGCCGAGGTGGAACCCGCACTGCGCCACTGCGCCGGAGATGCAGACCCCGCCGTAGCCAAGGCGTGCTCACGCCAGACGGTGGTGGGCAAGCGCGAGCAGAGCGATGTCTACGCCTACCAGAACGACGGCCAGCAACTCCTGCGCAACCGCTTGGTCGCTCTGCGCTTCGTGGATGGCACGGTCTTCCTGGGCTACAGCGACGACAACGGTCATGTGATGCTGCGCGCCGCAGCGACAGGCGAACGGATCCTCGAAGACCCCGCCCAAACCCCGCTCGAACCCTGAGCGCTTCGAAACGCCCAACCTGCCTCCCACTTGCCAAGCGGAGCAGAACAAACACCCAAATCGGTGGTTCTTCCTAAAGAATGCGAAACAGGAACGCATGGAGCGCGAGACACGAGCGAGGCGCCCCGTGTTCGGGTCGCGCTTGCGCGACCCGGAAGGGTTGGCAGGAGCGCGCGGAGCCTACATTTGTAGGTGAGCACGCAGCGCAGGAAGCGGGGGCGGATCGCGATGTGGATCGCGGTCCAGGCGTCTCTGTTTAGGCGGATGGCTGCTTCTCTTCGCCAGCTTGCACGACTTCGTCTTGATAGCAGGTGCTGGCTTGCGCTGCTGGCCAGCGCGAGCCTCTGCGCGTGCGCACAAGCGATTTCCCCGCAAAGCTATGGGGTGCGCTCTCTCGACGTGCACGGCGCCAAGCACGTGGATGAAGAAGCCATCAAGATCTGCCTCGCCACGCAGGAGCGGCCGCGGACTGGGTTTACGCTGGGCGCCGACGATGAGCCGCGCTGCGGGGTCCCACCCTTTGATGCCAGCCGCATTCCGATCTCTCTGTGGGCGTGGCCGTGGACCGACTGGCCGCTCTACGAGCGACCGATCTTCGATCGCGATCTGGCACGCATCGAGCGCTGGTATCAGGCGCGCGGCTACTACGACGCTCGGGTGACGAACGTCGAGCGCGCAGCCGATGAGGCGGCGCGCAAGATCGCTCTGGACGTCACGGTGCAAGAAGGACAGCCGGTGCTCACCGAGCAGGTGGACGTGCTCGGCATCGAAGCGCTCAGCGATCGCCAGAAGCGCCGTGCCCAGCGCGCGATTGCGCTGCGCATCGGCGAGCCCTTCGACGAAGCGCTCTACGACGCCACCAAGCACGCTCTCACCAGCCAAGTGCGCGAGGCTTCCTACGCCAAGGCGAGCGTCACCGGACACGTGCTGGTCGATCCGACGCGCAAGCGAGCCCGCGTCACACTCGAGGTGACGCTCGGACCGGCCTGCCACTTCGGACGCGTTAGCGTCTCTGGCAACGGCGATCTGCCGGCGCGGCCGGTGCTCGGCGCAGCGGACATCAAGGAGGGAGAACCCTTCAGCGAGAGCGCTCTAGAAGACGCCCGGCGTGCCATCTACGCGCTCGGACCTTTCGCCTCGGTTGAGCTCTCGGAGCAAGCGCGCAAGACGGAACCGGTCGTCGACCTCGTGATCAAAGTGGTCTCGGGACGCCGATTCCGTTTTGGCGTTGGCGCGGGCATTCAGTCCGGCAGCAACGGTGCGTTGACGGGGATGGACCTGACCGGTGATGCCTATGCCAACCCGTCCGTCTGGGACGCTCACCTCTTGGCGAAGCTGGAGCACCGCAACTTCCTCGGCGGAATGCGCAGGCTCAGCATCGAAGATCGCCCGCGCCTCATCTTCGGCGAGCCCTTCCCCAACGCCCCTACGCCCAAGCTCGGCAACCTTTTGGTGGTGGAGTTTCAGCAGCCGGCGTTCATCGAGCCGCGCACCAGCTTGATCGCGACCGCGCGCTGGGACCGCGGACCCGATCCCTTCGGCGGCGGGTTCATGCGTTCCGATGCCATCGCGGGGCTTGGGCCGCAGCGCAAGTTCTTGGACGGCACGCTCACCGCTGCCAGCACGCTCAACGTCAATCTATTCATCCCGGACAACGCGAGGCCTTATCCCGCGTATCAGGCCACCTACTTCCAACATGCGCTGGTGCTCGACCTGCGTGACCTACCTCGCTCACCACGCAAAGGCGCCTACTTCGCGGCCACGCTGCAGCACGCTGGATATTTCCTGCCGAGCGACTGGGACTACGTGCGCTTCACGCCGGAGGCCCGCGGCTATCTTCCGCTACCGCTGGGCATCGTGCTCGCGGGGCGCATGCGGATCGGCATGATGGAGGTCACTCACAGCAACATTTCGGTGCAACCGGGTGCCGACCCCGACGGCTACCTCGCGCGCCTACGGGATCTCGGCCCGCTGCGACAGCGCTTGCGCGGTGGCGGCTACAACAGCGTGCGCGGCTACGCGCCCAACACGCTCGGCGACATCACGGAGGTCGGCAGCCGTCTGGACAGCGGCGGCTTGCGGCAGTGGGAGGCTTCGGCCGAGTTGCGCGTGCCGATTACGGCGAGCTTCGGCACGGTGCTCTTCATTGATGCCGGCGACGTCAGCCGACAGAAGACCTTCCGCTGGAGCGCGCCGCAGACCACGCTGGGCATCGGCCTGCGCTACAAGACGCTGGTCGGCCCGCTGCGTCTCGACGCTGGCTTCGCACCGGGCTCGCTGCAGACCATCGGCGCTGATCCCCGCACCCGAGAAGTGCTCGACGCGAACGGCAGGACGCTTGGCGCATTCTCCGAATCGCATCTCTTCGGTGCGGGTGGCGCCATCCACTTCACCATCGGGGAGGCGTTCTGATGCGCTCGGCCCTGGCCCGCACCGCGCGCGTGCTGCTGCTCACCAGTTTCGTGGTGGTGACGCTCTTGGCCAGCCTGGTGCTGCATCTACGGCTTCCGATCGCCCGACGCATCGCTTGCGACCTGCTCAACCAATACGTCTCTGGCGAGATCCGCGGAAAGCTCGTCATCGGGCGCCTCGACGAGCTCACCCCGTTTCGCATCGTGGCCCGA
>JADGRG010000304.1 GCA_017881145.1 Sandaracinaceae bacterium
ACGTGGCACGCAAAGGCATCGTGATCGCGACCGGCGCCTCGCCAGCGCGCATTCCGGGCTTCGAGGTGGATGGCAAAGTCGTGATCAGCGCGCGCGAAGCGGTGAGCCTGCCCAAGGTGCCCAAGACGCTCGTGCTGATCGGCGGCGGCGTGATCGGCATGGAGCTGGGCATGGTCTACCAAAAACTCGGCGCCAAGGTGATCGTCGTCGAGATGATGACGCAGCTCTTGCCGGGCGTGGATGCCGACCTCGTAAAAGTGGTCGAGAAGCGCTTCGTGGATGCTGGCGGTGAGGTGCTGCTCGGCGCCAAGGCCAGCGGCTGCAAAGTGACCGGCGAGAAGGCCGTAGTCAGCATCGAACACGAAGGTAAGACGCGCAGCATCGAATGCGACAATGTGTTGGTCGCGGTCGGCTTCAAGCCCAACTCGCAAGAGCTTGGCCTCGCCGACTTCGGCGTGAAGACCGACGCGCGCGGACACATCCCGGTCGACGAACGCTTGCAGTCGAACGTGGCTGGCGTCTACGCCATCGGCGACGTGACGGGCATGGCTTACCTCGCGCACCGCGCCATGGCGCAGGGTGAAGTCGTCGCGGAAGTGATCGCGGGCAAGCGTGCGGCGTGGGACTGCCGCGCCATGCCGGCCGCTATCTTCACCGACCCCGAGATCGCGACCTCGGGCCTCTCTGAGCGCGAAGCCAAGGAGAAGGGCCTCGAAGTGAAGATCGGCAAGTTCCCCTTCGCAGCCTCGGGACGCGCGATGGCAGTGAGTGAGACTGCTGGCTTCGTGAAGACCATCATCGACGCCAAGACCGACCTCGTGCTCGGCGTGGGCATCGTCGGCCCCGAAGCTAGCGAGCTGATCGCCGAAGCCACGCTCGCGATCGAAATGTGCGCGACCGCCCAGGACGTGGCGCTCACCGTGCATGCTCACCCCACGCTCAGCGAAGCCATGAACGAGTCCTTCAAGCACGCGCTCAAAGAAGCCGTGCACATCTTGAATAAGTGAGCACCCACCAGCGACGACAGCTCTCGGTGGTGCGCCTGGGGAGGCGCGACTACGCCAGCGTGCTCGCGCTGCAGGAAACGCTGCGCGAGGCGCGCACCAGCGGAACGGTGCCCGACACGCTCTTGCTCTGCGAGCACACACCGGTGATCACGCTGGGGCGTGGCAGCAAGCGCGAGCACGTCCTCTTGCCCGAAGCAGAGCTGCAGCGCCGAGGCGTCGAGCTGCACGAGATCGGCCGCGGCGGCGATGTCACCTACCATGGTCCTGGTCAGCTCGTCGGCTATCCCATCCTCGACCTACAGCCCGACCGTTGTGATGTGCGCCGCTACGTGTCGAGCCTGGAAGAAGTGATGATCCGCATGGCCAGTCACTACGGCCTTTCGGCTGCGCGCGTCGAAGGCATGCACGGCGCGTGGATCGGAGAGCGCAAGCTCGGCGCAGTGGGCGTGCGCATCGCGCGCTGGGTCACGATGCACGGTTTTGCGCTCAACGTGAGCACGGATCTCGACGCCTTCGATCTGATCGTCCCCTGCGGCATCCGAGACAAGCAGGTCACGTCACTGCAGCGCGAGCTGGGCCGAGAGCTCGACCTCGACGAAGTAGCGAACCTTACAGTCCAGATTTTCGCCGACACGCTGCACTACGATGCGCGGGAGATCGCGCTGGACGCAGCCTTGTCTGCGGCCTAGGCGAGCCTGGTGCCGAGTCATGCAAGTTCCGCGGCCTCGTCATGGTCAGCAGCGTCTCGGGTCGTGCGTCGAGTGTGACAACGCCTCGGACATAGGCACGCCGCTGGCACCGGTCTGCAAAGCGTCAGCGGCACGAGCGCTGGCCCGATCGTCTCGCAGCCGTTGGCGGCGAGCTTGTCGCAGTCGGCGTAGCCGGCGCTGCAGAATGCGACCACGCAACGCCCAAGGGTGCAGCTCGCCAGGGTGTTGGCTCGTAGACAAGCGACCTGAGCGAAGCCGTCGTCGACCTTGCCGTTGCAGTCGTTGTCGATGCCATCGCAGGCCTCGATCGTGCCTGGAGTTGGAACGCAAACGCTGGTGCAAGTGCGTGTGGCTTCGTCGCGCGTGCCGCCGCCCGCGCACGCCGGCGTCACGACGCAGCCGCGAGCGTCGGCCCCGAGAGCACCCGAACAAGCGCGCGGCCTCCCCGGACATGCGCGCGGCCTGCCCGAACATGCGCGCGGCCGCGCGGGGGTCCAGCGTTTATGATGGCTATCCGCCGATGCCTCTCTTCCGCGTCACCAAGAAGCTCGCGACCGCGCTTCATGTGAAGCTGCCGGCTTCGCCTGCCGAGCCCAGGAACCCCGAGCACGAGTGGTTCGCAGATCTCTTCTACGTTGAGGGCAAGAAGTGCGTGATCTGGGTTCACCGCACGACGCTGCTCATGTTCGTTCGTCCCGCAGTCGTGGCCGCCGAGCTGCGTGAGTTGCCGGCGCTCTTCCGGCACGATTTTAGGACTCTGCTGGCTTCGATGGCGCTGCCTGATTCTCTACTCGACCGCTTCGATGCGCACGGGCCGGCGAGCTACGCAGCCACGGACGATCGATCCATAGTCGGTTCCATGCTCGATGGCCGTCTGTGCTTCGAGCACATGGTTGCGTACGAGGAAGGTTTCGGTCGAGCCGACATCGCAGCGATCAACGCGAAGCTGAGCGACACGCCGATGTCTGCGCTGGGTGGGGCTGCGGCGGTGGATGTGGTGCGGGGGTTGATCGAGCGAGGGCCGATGAGCCTTCACTGAGGTTGGCTTTGCCTTTGATCAGGTCGCTTGCCACAGCACCATCAACGAACACAGCGGACACGGTAAGTATTGCTAGAGGGCTCGATGTACGAGCTGCTGTAATCGAAGCCGACGGTCCACGCGAAGCCGGACGAACCGATAGGCGGCGAGGACGACCAGAAGTAATCCGGTGGCGTGCTCCGGAAGGCTGTCGGATCGACAGTGGGCGAGTATCTCTTGTCCACGATCGACAGAAGTTCGTCTTTGGTGGGCAGTCGCCAGCCTGTGCCCGCAAGCGAGAGGCCCGTACAGTAGGCTTTGGCCTCGTCCCATGCGCAGGTGTCGCCCGCGACGTTAAGGTTACCCGAGCACCCCGTGTACGTGGCGGGCACGTTGCGCTGCCAGGTGAGCCCTGTGCTGGAGTCGCTCACCGTGTCCGTGTCCCAACGGAACCTGCCGTCGCCACCGCCGCCAGCGTCGCCCGAGCTGCCACTGGCATCTATGCCGTGACCACCGCCGGTGCTTCTGAAGCATCCACCGAGCAACAAGGCAAGGATGATCGTCGCTCTCACCCTACCAGCGTGTCACGCGATGGCCGAACGCGACAGTGGGTCACCGTTGCAGCACACCCGCGATCGGCGTGGGGCTGTAGCGCACGGCGCACACGACGAAAAAATCAATCAACCAA
>JADGRG010000305.1 GCA_017881145.1 Sandaracinaceae bacterium
AAGGCTTGCAACTGAATCTGCGCCGCGGCTACGAGCTATTCCCCGCGACCAGCGGAGCGGATGGCCTGCAGCTCTTGGCGGCAAACCCAGAGATCGCCGTCGTGGTCTCCGACATGCGCATGCCTGCGATGAACGGTGCCGAGTTTCTGGCGCGCGCACGCACGCTGACCCCCGATGCGACCCGGATCTTACTAACAGGCCAGTCGGACATGGCTTCTGCCATCGCGGCCGTCAATGAAGGCCAGATCTTCCGCTTCCTCACCAAGCCCTGCCCCCCGCCGACGCTGCTCAAGGCCATCGAAGCCGCCGTCGAGCAACACCGGCTCATCACCGCTGAACGGGTGCTGCTCGAAGAGACGCTGATGGGCGCAGTCAAGACGCTGGTGGACGTGCTGGGTCTGACCAACCCCACGGCTTTCGGGCGCTCTACTCGCATCAAGGCGCTGGTCGCAGCGCTGGTGGACGAGGTGGAGCTTGCGCCACGCTGGCCGGTCGTCCTGGCCGCCGAGCTCTCCCAGCTGGGCTACGTGACACTGCCGCAGGGCGTGTTGGACAGGCTCTACCGTGGCGAGCGCTTGGACGCGGGACAAGAGGCCATGGTGCTGCGGGCAGCCGGCGTGACGGAGGAGCTGCTCTCCAACATCCCACGCCTGGAGCCGGTGCGGAACATCCTGAGTGTGTGTGCGAAGACGGCCGTCACGGGACGGCCACCGGCAGCCACCAACGATGCTGCACTGCGTTACACACAGAGCGCAGCCGAGCTTTTGCGCGTGGTCACGGACTACGACAGCCTGGAGATGAGCCACGGGGCCGCACTGGCGCGTGACACCATGCAGGGTCGCCTCGGGCGCTACGACCCGGCCGCGTTGCAGGCACTGCTCTCGTTCCACGGGGAGACCAAGCAACGAGCCGAGATTCGAGAGCTGCCGACCAGCGCGCTGCGCGAAGGCATGATCCTCGCCGACGACGTCAAGGCCAAGACCGGCATCCTGCTGGCAGCACGCGGCTATCAGATCACCACCAGCTTCATCGAGCGCCTACGCAACCACCCGGGCACCGTACAGGAGCCATTGCGAGTGATCGTTCGCGGGTAGGTGATCGCCCGGCTCTTGGGCTGCCGCGTGTCAGAGCTGGCACGAGATCGGCGTAACGCAGATGTTGGTGTCGCAGGTGCCGCTATAGCACTGGGCGGACGCCACACACGCAGCGCCGGCCTTGGTGAGCGCATGGCAGGTGCCGATGGTGTCGGAGGCGCTGGCAGCGATGCAGACGTTGTCGGGCGCACAGGTCTTGCGCACGCAGGCCTGGCCATCCGTCGGAAGAAACTGGCAGACGCCGGCCACACCGGGGTTCACCGCATCGCAGTATTGATCGTTCGGACACTGGCTGGGCTTGGCGCGCTTGCATGCGTCGCCTGCGCTGGCGAGCGCAGCGCACTTGCCCGCGGTACCGGTGGTGCTCTCGCACACTAGACCTACCTGACAGAGCGCGCCGTAGACGTCACACGCGTCACCGAGCTTTCCCACGAACACGCTGGAGCGCGTCTCGCAGGTGCCGGATCCAGGTTTGCCTTTGCAGATCAGGCCAGCCGGACAGGTGGGCTGGCCGTTCAGAGTCTCGCAAGCGTCACCTTGCTTCAGCAGCGCCAGACACGCCTTACCGCTGCAGACTTTCGCATCGGTGCAATCGCGACACTCCAGTCCGTCGGCACACTCGCGACTGGCGCGGCATGGCAGGCCGGACGTTTGGAAGGCCACGCATGCGCCTGGGCAGGTCTCCGTGCTCGCACCCTTATCGCAATAGGTGCTGCCACTGCACTCCTGGTCGATGCTGCATGCGCCGTCGAGCGCAACTTGGCCGGTGATCAGCTCCTTACAGCTACCCGGCATGCGATGACTGTTCACGTTGCAGCCATAGGCTTGCAGATCGGTTTGGCATCGCGGGGCTGCACTCGAGGTCAGAACCACGCGCTTGGCCGCGACTGCGTCGGCCAGCCAATGCAGCTCGCCGTCCGCTTGCTGCCGAGCCACGAAGCTCTGGCAATCCGCGGCGCCCTGATAGGCGATGAGCTGGTCCGGACTCATGCACTCTCGGAGCGCGGTACAAACGCCCTGCGCGAGGATGTTGGTAGCAGCAGCAGCGGTGAAGGCCGAGCCTCCATCGGGACGCGCCGCGTCGACAGCTTCGTAGCCCGCGTCCTGGTGGGCGGCGCTGGCATCCTTCGGCCGCGCCGCGTCGTGGAGATTGGACGTGGAGGCGTCGTGGTCGAAGCCGCTGCCACTATCGAAGCCGGAGAAGTCGCCATTGCCGACTTTACACGCGGCGACAAAGCAGAGCGCCATCAAGAAGCTTGCTGACCTAAGGTTCTTCATCGCATTCCTCGCTGGCGCCCAGGCTCTCGGCGCATCCAAAGTGGAGTCAAGCCGCTGCAGCCGGCCTCGTCAAGCCCGTCGACGCTCCGCCGCTCACACGGATTCACGGCAAGATCACAGCGCACCATTGCCACTCCTGTCGAGTTTCCCGATAGTCCGGCAAGCCATGCCTCGCGTCCTCCACCGCTACACTCCCTCGCTCTGCCTGCTCGTTCTGTCTTCGCTGGCCACGAGCTGCGCGCCACACGGGCGGCCGAGCTCCCACCCCGCGCCTGCTGCGCAGGAGCCCCACGATGTAGCGCAGAACAAACCCGCAGCGCGGCAAGTGCGGGGCCTGCCTGACCTCACGCCGTCCAGCCAGGGTGTCGCGGTAGGCATCCATGGCGCAGTCGCGAGCGCCGAGCAGAACGCCAGCCGCGCCGGGCTGGATGTGCTGAAGGCGGGGGGCAATGCTGTCGACGCCGCCATCGCCATCGCGTTCGCGTTGGCCGTCACGCATCCCTCCGCGGGTAACCTCGGCGGCGGTGGCTTCATGGTGATTCGCATGGCCGACGGCACGAGCGAAGCCATCGACTACCGCGAGACTGCGCCCGCCGCTGCCAGCGCGGACATGTATCTCGACGCCAGCGGACACGGAACCAAAGCCAGCGTGATCGGCCCGCGCGCCGCTGGCATTCCGGGAACCGTGGCGGGCCTCGCGCTCGCGCACGCCCGCCACGGGACCAAGCCGTGGGCAGAGCTGTTGGCGAGCGCCGTTTCGCTGGCAGAAGACGGCCACGCACTCGACGACTTCCACGCAGACCGCCAGCAAGACGCCGTTCACCGCATACGCGACGCTGGCTACGCCGAGAGCGCGAAGACCTACCTCGCAACCAGCGGTGAGCTGCTGCACGCCGGCGAGGTGTGGAAGCAACCGGAGCTTGCGCGGACGCTGCGCATGCTCGCGATGCAAGGACCGCAGAGTTTCTATCAGGGCAAGTTCGCTGACGAGCTTGCGCGCAAAGTCCAAGCGCTCGGCGGGCTATGGACGAGCGACGACCTCGCGCACTACCGCCCCATCGCGCGACCGCCGCTGCGCTTCGGCTACCTCGGCCATGAGATCATCACCATGCCGCCGCCGTCAGCCGGCGGGATTGTATTGCGCCAGCTGCTCTTCGCCAGCGAGCTCCTCGACCTGCGCAAGTTGCCTTGTCGCGATCCAGAAACGCTGCACCTCTTTCTGGAAGCAGCACGCCGCGCTTACGCCGATCGCAATACCTGGATCGGCGATCCCGCTTTCACCGACGTGCCCGTGACCGGGCTCCTCGATCCCAACTACATCCGCGCGCGCATGCTGACCATCGATCCCAACCATGCCACGCCTTCGAGCAGCATCGCGGCTGGAGCGCCGCCTCACGAGTCGCACGAGACCACGCATTTCTCGGTGATCGATGACTCCGGCAACGCGGTCTCGAACACCTACACGCTCAACGCAGGCTTCGGTGCACTCGTGGTCGTGCCGGGTACAGGCATCTTGCTCAACGACGAGATGGATGACTTCGCGACTAACCCGGGGCAGCCGAATCTCTATGGGCTCGTGCAGGGCGAACGCAACAAGATCGCGCCCGGCAAGCGCATGCTCAGCTCCATGACGCCGACCATCATCGTCAAGGATCATCAAGTGCGGGCCGTGGTCGGAACGCCCGGTGGGTCGGCGATCACCACCACCGTCGCCCTCTTGGTTCGCGCGCTGATCGACTACGGCGTGCCGCTCGATATCGCCGTGCGTGCGCCGCGTGTCCACCACCAGTGGTTACCTGACCAAGTCGTCGTCGATCCCGACCTCGAACCCGAGATCGCAGCCGGGCTACGCGCGCTCGGCCACACGCTCGTGCCCACGCCTTGGGGCCACATCGGCCATGCCGACTGCGTCGAGGTCGACCCCAAGACGCGGGGCT
>JADGRG010000306.1 GCA_017881145.1 Sandaracinaceae bacterium
GCCGAGCAGCGTATCCAGGCGCTCGAACGCGGGCGTTTCGAGAGGCAGAAACCCGTGGCTCTGGAATACGTCGCGGATGATGCCGGTGACGTAGCTGCGCTGGCGCACGTCGCGCGGGAGAAAGTCGCGACTTCCCTTGGGTGGTGTGGTGACCGCTTTGGCCATGCTGGCGCCTACCTTGCCGCCCCGTTCAAACGCTGAGGCCGATCAGCACCTGTCCGAGATGGGTCAGGTACGGGACGACCACGACCTTCATCTCGGGCGGCAGCGTGGCACGCGATACCTGGGTCGCAGCGGCTTCTACCTGCACCCTGTGCCCACGTTCGGCCAAGGTGGAAGCCAGGTTGTCGCAGAGCACCTTGGCAAACTCTTGCACGGCTTCTTCCCGGTCGCGATCGTCGGGCTCGTCTTCGCCGCTGAAACGTTTGGCCGCTTTCACCGCGACCTCGTTTGGAACTCCCACCATCACGGTTGCCGCCAACGTTCCGGAGAGCTCCACCCGCGCATTGTGGTCCGAGAGCGTGAGCCGCATGCGCTCGATGCGGGCCAGGCCGGGCTTGCTGGTCACGTCCCAAGCCCGTAGCAACAGCTTCTGCGCGAGGTCGAAGAGCGCACACGCGAGCTCCCCGTCCCGCACTTCCTCGGGCAGCACCGCGCACTCTGGCTCCAGCCTAATTGCCTCGAGGAAATCAGCGAGCGCGCTGTCGACGGCGCTGCGATCCAGGTAGCCGAGTGTCGCGACGGCTTGGCCGAGCAAGACGTGGCTATCACGCTGCGTTGCAAGCACATCGCGGACCTGCTGGTCGCTTAGCAGTCCGAGCTCCACGGCGGCCTGGCCGAAGAGGCGGTCTTCGCGAACCTGCTTGGCGTTGATCTGCTGGGCTTCGAAGGGCGTGACCATTCCGAGCGCCACCGCGAGGTCGCCCAGGCGCGAGTTGTATTTCTCTTGGTACTCGACGGCCGCAAGCAGTCGCGGAGCCGTGATGAGCCCTTTGGACAAGAGATACTGGCCGAAAAAACGTTTGCCCATGGTCGCCGGAACCGGGCGCAGCATTCCACAGGATCCGCCGTCGCGGCAACCGTGCCGGCGGTGTTGCGGTGTTCGCAAGAGTCCCGGGACTCAGCGCAGCACAGTCAGGTTGACCACAGCCCAGCCGTTCTTGCGCAGGTTGATGGTCTGTCGCTTGACCGCGCCACGCACCGCGAGTTGCAGCGTGTGCTTGCCAGCTGGCACGCGCAGCCTTCCGAAGGCGATGCGCGCGGGTAGGGTGCCCCAGGAGCGCGTGTCTGGCGTGTCGGTGGCGGTCAGCGTCGCTTGTGCGCCGAGGCCCAAGATGAGGCCGAGGACTCCTCCTCCGGTGGCACGCCGCGTGACTTCTCCCGCGACCACGCGTGTCAGCATGCGGGTGATGGCCGACGCGATGACTTTGCCCTCGCCCTGGCGCCAAGCACGCTGCGCCTCCGCGTCGATCGCAAGCAGCCCTTCCATCGGCAAGGGCCGGTTGTCGAGCCAGGACTCCGGCATGCCGTACTCGCCGTGGGCCTGACCGAGCGTCGGGTAGTTCACCCAAGTCACGAGGCCCTGCAGCGCCAGCTTGTTGGCGCGGGCCTGATCGTAGGGACTGATGTACCCGCTGGCAAACGTGAGGGCGAGACCGATGGGCACACGCTTGGCGATCTTCGCCGGCACTCGCCCGTAGCTGATCACCACGAGCACATCGGCCGAGTCGTCGTCTCCGGCGCTGGGCGGGCTGGCTAGCACCCGCTGCAGTCGAGGCGTGCGATAGGGGTCGAGCTGGGCGAGCCTGTGTACCGAGTCCGCAAGCGTCGTGTAGTTCCCATGCTGCAACGCTTCGTCGTAGTAGCGCAGCGCTTCGCCGGGTGACTTGCTCTTCTCGAAGGTGAAGCCGGCCAGGTAGTTGCCGGGGCCGGTCAGCGACTTCTCCGGGCCTTCGCGCTCGGCGATGAACTGTTGCAGCACGGAGAGCCGTCGTGCCTCCACGCGCGCACCGGTGAGATCCCCCCGCACCAGGTAGGTCACCAGGTTGAGCGTGTTCACCATCAGCTTCTCGTAGGCGGGGGACTGGTAGGGCCCGGCGTCGTCCGAGAACATGTACTTGGAGATGTCGTCGAGCGTGCCGCGCGAGAGGTCGAGCACCTCGATCTGTTTGTCGGCGATCTCCAGGTCACGGCTCGAGAGCTCGTATTCGTCGAGCGCCTGCAGGATGGTCGAGCGTTCCAGGACCAGCAGCGTGTTATCGCCCTTGACCTTCGTCGGGGCGTCCTTGTCGCTGCTTACGCCGAGCTCCTCGTTGTAGAGGTGGGCCGCCTCGCGCGCGCGACCCGCATCGAGCGCAGTGCGAGCCGCCTGCGTCCGATCAGAATACCCAGCGCAACCCGCCCCGAGCACCAGCGAAACAAGCGCAACCGAACACAGGAGGAGAGTGCGCACGCCCGACATTCTCCGCTTCATGGTCGAACACGACAGCGACCAGACACCACTGGCAGCTCTCTAATCGCGGATGATGGCTTTGGTAACCGCGCTCTTATTCTGGAAGAGGATCTCGCCGGTCTCCACGCTCAGCACTTGCATGAACATGTAGTACTGGACGCGGTGCTGGTCGCCGACGCGTTCGTCGGTGGTGTAGACCTTGCCGGTCACGAAGTAGCGCGCGCCGATCTGCTTGCCCCAATGTGCGATCTGCGTCTGGTCGAAGCCTTCGGCATATTGCCGGCGGATCTCGCTGAGCATCTCCTGCTGGTTTTCGAGGCTGATCACTTTGACCGCACCCCATTCGATGAGCTTGGTCTCGACGTCGCTGATCAGCGCCTGCAGCGCGCTGTCGACGTGCTCCGAAGTCTCGTTGCGAATCGGTAGCACGGCGACCGAAGGACGGTTCTCGGCCAACCAGCGCTGGACCACGGCTGCGTGCCGCATCGTCTCCATGTTCTCGTTCAGCATCTTCTGCAGGTCGCGGCGGTCGAGGCCGGTTCCCATCGCGGCGTAGTCGATACCGGGCTTGTCGTCGCCGCGCACCGCGTGAGGGCCGCTGGCGCAAGCCGCGCAGAGCAGCGTCGGGGCAACGAGAAGAGCGAGGAGTCGTTTGCTGAAGGTTGCCATCGTCGTCCTTTGGGTCAACGCCTGATGCGGAAGTCAGGCCGGATTTATAGGCGCCTGGCCAGGTTGCGGCAAGGGGACACCCGAGCCCCGGCGGGTATTCGGTGTAGCATCCGAGTGCGATGCCGGAGCTTGCCTACCCAGACCACCGTCAGGACGCCGCGGCCTGGGCGGCGCAGCTAGGCATCTCGCGGGAAGCGGTGGAGCTCTACCTCGGCAGCGAGGTCATCGACCTGCATCTCGATTCGTTCATCTGGCAGCGTATCCTTGGCTACGACCTTCGCAAGCGTCACGGGCTGGGATGGCTGCGCGGGCGCTTCTATTCGCAGGTCGACTTCCCACGCGCGCTGGAAGCGCAGCTCGGCGGGGCGATGTGGTCGATCACGACCAACCCATGGCGTTCGTCTGCGGGACGCGCAGCGGCGTTCACGAAGAACCTTGCGGAGCTGCGAGCGACGTTCGCTTCGGTCGCAGCGCACTGCTCGGTCGTGCGTTCGCGCGGCGAATATGCCGCCGCTCGTGCGCAGGGCAAGCACGCGGCGTTCATCGCCATCCAGGGTGGCAACGCGCTCGATCGGGATGAGTCTGCGCTCGACCTCATCCCGGAGGATGTCGTGGTGCGAGTCACGCTCGTGCACATGTCGAGCTCCACGCTCGGTGAAACCAGCTCGCCGCTGCGCTTCGGTCAGGATCGCGGGCTAACCGCCACGGGACGGCGCTACGTGGAAGCGCTCAATGACAAGCGCATCTTCGTCGACCTCGCGCATATCAGCCGGCGCGGGTTCTTCGATGCGGTCGAGGTCCACGACAAGCGTCAGCCGTTGATCGTGACGCACACCGGGGTCAGCGCCGTGCAGAAGAGCTGGCGCAACCTCGACGACGAGCAGCTGCGCGCCGTCGCAGACACCGGCGGAACCATCGGCGTGGTCTTCCACGGCCCCTACCTAGGCGGCGGCCTCTTGCGTGGTGGTATGGCGATGCGCATCGTCGATCATCTCCAGCACATCGTGCGCACTGTCGGCGAAGACCACGCTTCGTTCGGCAGCGACTTTGACGGCGCGATCATTCCTCCGCGCGATCTGCGGACTTGTCTGCAGCTGCCGCGCCTGGTGCAGTGCATGCTCGATCGCGGCTTTGGGCCTGCGCTGATCCGCAAGATTCTCGGCCAGAATTTTCTACGCGCCTTGGGTGAGCTGCGCGGTTGACGGCAGGCAGTGCCACGCGCAAAAGCCGGTCCGAGCATTGCATCGCATGGGGAAAGTGGCTTTCAATGGGCCTCCGGACTCGCGCCGTGTGCTTCCTGGAGGGCTCGCTCGTGCAGATTTCAGCTCGTAACGCTTGGTGTTTGGCTTGGCTGCTGGCCGTTGTCGTCGGCTGCGGCGTCGGCTGCGGTGGTGGAAGTCGTGCCGCGTCGAGCCAGATCAGCTCTGGCGGTGAAGAGGTGCTCTACGCCGGAGCGATCGCTTCCACCGATGTTCCGCATGGCAAGGAGCTCTTCGATCGCTTCTGCGGCGATTGCCATCCGGATGGCACCAGCGATGTGGGACCGAGCCTGATCGACCAGCCCAACACGCCCAGCCGCATTCGCAAGCAGATTCGCGAAGGTTCCGGCAAGATGCGCCCCTTCTCCGAGAAGCGCCTGGCTCCTGCGGATGTGGAGTCGATCCTGGCGTGGCTCGCCACGGTCAACGCCGTCAGGTA
>JADGRG010000307.1 GCA_017881145.1 Sandaracinaceae bacterium
CGATTGGCAGCACCCCACCGGCCACCGCGCAGAGCACGCCGGTGATCATCGTGGTCACATGCGGCGTGCCGTAGCGAGGATGGATCTTCGCGGCAACCTTCGGCACCAGGCCGTCCTGTGCCATCGAAAAGAAGATGCGCGGCTGCCCGAGTAGCATCACCAGCATCACCGACGAGAGCCCGGCGATGGCGCCGACCTCGACGGCCGTGGTGAGCCAGCGAATACCTGTCACGGCAATGCCGACCGAGATCGGGTGCGGCACGCTCAGCTCTTTGTACGACACGACGCCGGTCAGGATCGACGAGACCACGATGTAGAGCACGGTGCAGACGACCAGCGACCCGAGGATGCCGATGGGTAGATCTCGCTGCGGATTGCGCGCTTCTTGAGCCGCCGTCGAGACTGCGTCGAAGCCGATGTAGGCGAAGAACACCATGGTGGCGCCCTGAAACACGCCAGAGATGCCGAACTTCCCGAAGGGCCCTTGGTTCGGCGGGATGAACGGGTGCCAGTTCTCCGGCTTCACGTAGCTCGCAGCGAAGGCGATGAAGAGCAGCACCACGGCCAGCTTCACGATCACGATCACGCTATTGAACCGCGCCGATTCCTTGATCCCCACGATCAAGATCGCGGTCACCGCCAGCGTCACGATCACGGCGGGTAAGTTCACGAAGGCGCCGGTGGCTACGAAATGATGCGTGGATTCGTTCCAGATGAAGGGCGCGGAGGTCCAAGCCTTCGGCAGCACTACGCCAAAGGCGTGCTCGAAGAACGCCACCACGTAGCCGGACCAGCCCACGCTCACAGTCGCAGCGCCCACCAGATATTCGAGGATCAGGTCCCAGCCGATGATCCAGGCGACCAGCTCACCCATGGTCGCGTACGCGTAGGTATAGGCGCTGCCCGCGATGGGAATCATCGAGGCCATCTCCGAGTAGCAGAGGCCGGCAAACGCCGAGGCAACACCTGCCACGACGAAGGAGAGCGACACGGCGGGCCCAGCGTTCGCCGCAGCTGCGCGCCCGGTGAGAACGAAGATGCCGGTGCCGATGATCGCACCGATGCCGAGCAGCACCAGATCGACCGCAGTCAGCGTGCGCTTGAGGCCGTGGTCACCCTCGGCGTCCGCACGTAGCTCGTGGATGGGCTTCCTTGCAAAAAGCGGATTGTCCATGCGGTCTCCCGGAGTCCGAGCGCTGCTCGCTGGCTGCGAGGATAGACCATCACTCCGCTGGCGCGTCAGGCTGTTTCGCGTTCCGCGCACCCATGCTATCCGGCTGCCTCGATGAAAGTTGTGGACGTCACCGAGTTCTATTCGCAACGCGGCGGCGGGGTGCGCAGCTACCTGACCGCCAAGGGGCGGGCGTCCGCCGCGCTCGGGCACGACGAGTTGGTCATCGCTCCGGGTCCGACCGACGAAGAGAACATGCTCACCACGGGCACTTCTGGGCGCGCACGAGTGCGCTTTGTCCATGGGCCGGCGTTGCCCTACGACCCCACGTATCGGCTTCTCTATCGCGTCGACGAGGTCCGGCGCATCGTGCGTGCCGAGCATCCCGAGGTGCTGGAGCTGCACTCGCCCTACCTTGCGGCGCTGGCGTGCTTGTCTGTGCGACGTCGCGACTTCGGTGTGCGCACCTTCGTCTGGCACGCCGACTTCATCGACACCTACCTGCGCACGTTCCTAGAGCGACAGGTGCCCACCCGCGTCACGGATGCATTGCTTGCGCCGCTCTGGGCGGCAGTGCGGCGTATCGCGGCGGGGTGTGACGCCACGCTGGTGGCTGCGCGCTGGCAGGTCGACAAGCTGCGCCAGCATGGCGTGGCGAACGTGGTGCACGTGCCCTTCGGCGTGGAGCGCGAGCATTTCTCGCCGACCGCACGCTCCGACGAAGAGCGCAGCAAGTGGCTCGCCGGCGCGCCGGCCTCCGCCAAGCTCTTGGTCGGCATCGGTCGCTTCGCGGTCGAGAAACGCTGGGACGTTGTGCTGGACGCGTTCCTGCGGCTGCGAGAGCGACAAGAAGCCGTGCTGGTGCTCTTCGGTGACGGTCCGGAGCGCGCGCAGCTGGAGGCTCGCGTGGCAGGCCGCGCGGACGTGCACTTCGTGGGCTTCTTGTCAGGACGCGCGGAGCTGGCGCGTGCGCTGGCCAGCGCGGACCTGCTGGTGCACGGCTGTCCCTTCGAGACCTTCGGGCTCGGCGTCGCGGAAGCGATGGCCACAGGCCTGCCAGCCGTGGTCCCCGACCAAGGCGGCGCTGCCGAGCTCGTCGACGCAAGCTGCGGTGAGCACTACCCGAGCGGCGATCCCGCTGCCTGTGCGGCAGCCGTCGAACGCGCGCTCCGTCGCGATCAGGCAGCGCTGCGTGCCGGGGCGTTGCGCGCAGTCGCGCAGCGCGTGCCGACCATCGAAGGGCATTTCCGGCAGGTCTTTGCGCTCTACGAGGATCTGCTTGCCAGGCGCCGCGCCAACGCTTGAGAGCAGCGGCCGCAGCCCAGAGCTGCTATCACTGCGCGATGCTCGTGCACGTGTCGATCCACGATGTCTCGCCAGCGTTTCGCACCGAGATCGAAGACGCGCTTGCGCTCTGCCACGCGCGTGGAGTGAAACCCGCGCTCTTGGTGGTACCGAACTTCCACGGTGAGTGGCCGCTCGATGCGCACCCGGATTTCTGCGCGCGATTGCGTGAGCTCCAGGCCGATGGGCACGAGATCTATCTCCACGGCTATTTCCATCTCTCACGACCGCGTGAACATGCCGATCTGCGCTGGCTCTTCGCGCAGAAGATCGCCTCCGCCGGCGAAGCCGAGTTCAGCGACGTGAGCGCCGAGGAAGCCTGCGCGCGCATCGACGACGGCATGCGCATGCTTACCGCGGTCGGTCTGCGCATGGACGGCTTCGTGGCGCCAGCCTGGTCCTTTCCCAAGTGGCTCCTGCCGCTCTTGGGTGAACGCGGCTGTCGCTTCACGGAAGACCACACCCACGTCTACGACCCAGCCAGTGGCCGAGCTCGTCCTAGCCTCGTGCTCAATTTCGCCAGCCGCACCCCGCTGCGCCTGTGGTCCAGCGTAGCCTTCTGTCGCCTCGCCACCGGCGCGGCGCGAGTCCTGCCGACGCGCGTGGCGCTGCACCCCAAAGACCTGCACGTCGCTCTTCTGCGACGCGAGACCGAGCGCTTGCTCGACTGGGGCCGCGGGCACTTCGCCGGCACTGGCCCGAGCCTGCTCGTCTGAGAGCCATATGGCGCCAGGCGGCGAGCGGTGATACCGCTTCGCGCCATGAGTGAGGACACACCCCTCCTGCGCCGCGTGCGCACGCTGACCCGGGTCGTTGCGGAGCACCCCTTCCTCGTGCTCGCGCTGACGTGGGGCGTGCTGATCGGAAGCTGGACCTACGCCAGCCACCTGCAACTGAAGTCCGACTTCCTGCAGCTCCTGCCCAGCAAGAGTGTGGCGGCGCAACGCTTCCGCTCCGCGGTCGAGCGCCAGCGCGGCTCGGCATCGACTCTGCTGGTGATGGTCGAGTCGCAGGACGACGAGAAGACCATGCGCTTCATCGACCTCGTCGAGAGCGAGGCGCGCAAGCTACCCAAAGCACTGGTTGGCAGCGTCGAGCACGGTCCCGGAGAAGCGCGCACCTTCGTCGAACGCAACCGCTGGCTCTTCGCCGGCGAACGCGACCTGGAGCGCACCGAATGCGAGCTGGGAGCTGCCCGAGCGCGCGCGCTGCCGGGCTACGTTGAGCTCGATGACCCTTGCGCTGACTTCGCCGAGCCCGCAGCAGCAGCGAAAGCGGACGGCGACGCCACCGAGCGGCCGCAGCAGAAGCACTCGCCGCTGCGCGACTTCCAGGCCCGCGCCGACGCAGAGATCAAGAAGCACGATCAGTTCCCGACGGGCTACTTCCGCAGCGCCGAGGGTCACTCCTACACGCTGGTAATTCGCTCACCGAGCGGCGGCTTTGGCGACTCCGCCGGCGAGCGATTGATGCGCATCGTGCAGGAGAGCTGCGCGCGCGCCGAGCAGGCGACTGGAGTGCCGGCGTCGGCGGTCGGTTTCGCCGGTGACATCCCGAGTGCGCTGGCCGACGTGCAGGCACTCAAGGACGACATCACCATCGTCTCGGGCGCGGCCATTCTGCTCGTCTTCGGCTCCATCATCCTGTTCTTCCGGTCGGTGGTCTCACTGCTGCACATCGGCTTCGCCGTGCTCACCGGCTGCGGCATCGCCTTCGCGGTGGCCATGGCGGCGTTCGGGCACCTCAACAATGCCACCGGCTTTCTCGGCTCGATCATCTTCGGCAACGGGATCAACTACGGAATCATCTACCTGGCCCGCTACCGCGAGCGGCGCGGCAGCGGCGACGACATGATCACGGCCCTCTGTGATGCCTCGACGACTTGCCTCAGCGGAACCTGGCTCGCCTCGCTCGCCGCCAGTGGCGCCTACGCAGCGTTGATGATCACCAGCTTCCGAGGCTTCAGCGAGTTCGGTTTGATCGGCGGCGTCGGCATGCTCGCCTGTTGGACCGCAACGTTCGTGGTCGTGCCAGCCACCGTCGCTGCACTGGAGCGCGTGCGTGGCCAGAGCGCAACCCGCAAGCCACCGAGCGTGAGCGCGCCGGTTGCGCAGGCCATCGGCAAGATCGCGCACTCGGCTCCACGAGCAGTGCTCTTCCTCGCTCTCGCGCTCGGCGTGGCGGCCGCTCTGCCTCTGCCGCGCTACTTGCGCGACCCCTGGGAATACGATTTCAGCAAGCTGCGCAGCATCTCCAGCGACAAACACGGCGCGGGCCGCTGGAGCTCTCGTGCAGATCAGGTCTTCAAGACCCGCGGCTCGCCGCAGCTCGTCTTGGCGGACAACCTAGACCAGGTGCTCGGCCTCGCCGATGCCGTGCGCAAGGCCGACGCTGCCGTGACCGGCGGCAAGTTCGTCGACCGCGTCGAGACCATCTACGACCTGCTCGGTGGTGCACCCGATGTCGTCGCGCGCAAGCTGCAACTTCTGGTCAAGATCCGCAGCCACATCGACCACGTGCGACCGCACCTCGACGACGAGGAGCGAGCCATCGCCGACAAGTGGCGGCCACCCGAATACCTGCGCCTGCTCACGCCCGCGGACTTGCCAGCACAGCTTCGCGATCGCTTCACGGAGAAGGACGGGCGCGTCGGAACGTCGCTCTTCGTCTACCTCTCGCCCGATGTCTCGCAGAGCCAGGGTCACAACTTGATCAAGATCTCCGATCTGCTGGAGCGCGTGCATCTTCCGAACGGTCACACGGCTCCGAACGCCGCGCGCGCCACGGTCTTCGCCGAGATGATCCGCTCCATGGAGCGCGACGCGCCGCGCGCCACGCTCTTTGCGCTGCTGATCGTGATGGCCGTGTGTCTGCTGGTCGAGCGGCGTGTGCTGCCAGTCGTTGCGGTCCTCGGCTCGCTCTTCTGCGCCGTGCTCTTGACCGCGGGCGGGGCAGCCTGGCTCGACGTGCGCCTCAACTTTCTCAACTTCGTGGCGCTACCGCTGACCTTCGGCATCGGCGTCGAGTACGCCATCAATCTCTACGAACGCATCCGCGCGGAAGGCGGGGACATCAGCGCCGGCGTGCGCTCGGTGGGCGGCGCCGTGATGCTCTGCAGCCTGACCACGATCTTCGGCTACGGCGCCCTACTCTTCGCCGACAACCAGGCGCTACGCTCGTTCGGGCGCTATGCAATCGCTGGCGAGTTGGCCTGCATCACCACCGCAATCTTCGTCATGCCCGCGGCCCTCGCCCTGGCACGCAAGCGCGAGAACCACGCAAAATGACTCCAGAAGACTTGGTGCGCCTACGCGCAGCAGCCCGCGCGCTGCCCGCGTTCGCGAAGGTAGCGTTGCTCAGCCCGTGCAAGGACGAGCGTCGGGTGTTCCGGTCGGGCAAAGCCATCTTCCGGGCGGACTGGGATCTCAACCGCCGCACTGCGACGACCTACGACCTCGTCGTCGCCTGCAACGTATTCATGTATGCGCCGCAGCCCGAGCTCTGGCTGCGCAACGTGCTTGCAAGCACGCGCTATCTGCTCTTCTCCGAGCCGATGCAGAGACAGCGCAGCGCCGAGCAGGAGTGGGGCAACGACGGAGATGCTGCACGCTTTACGGCTCCTCTTGCCGAGGGAGCCATCGAAGGGGCTTTCGACTTGGCTCTGCTCGGAGACCGCTTGCTCGGATCGCGGGTCTTCGACGGCGGCAACAATGAGTTTGGTCCGGCGCGCCATATTCAGGCACTGCTGCTGGGTGATCTCCTGTGTGCCCCCGGTGATATGCCCACCCCGCAAACACCGAGTCTCGGCGCAAATAGTCGCCTACCCGCCGAGCAGCCTTTGGCTCTCGGCGTCGATAGCGCAGCGGTCGTCACCGGCCGCGAGCTGGCACGGCGCGTGATCGCTTGAACAAAGCGCAGGCCGGCGCTGTCCGTGCCCAAGAACCAGCGACCATTTGC
>JADGRG010000005.1 GCA_017881145.1 Sandaracinaceae bacterium
CGCGGTGATGAGCACCGGCAACACAGGCACGCGAGCCCGCGACGCGAGATGGAAGGCGCCACCGCGAAACCGGTGCATGCCATGCGTGGGCGAACGAGTGCCCTCCGGAAAGAGGAGCACGCGATGCCCTTCGGCGAGCCGCTCTGCGCCCGCGTCCAGCAAAGCGATGCCCTCAGTTCCGCCTCGCACGCCGCTGTCGATGTAGCCGCAGCAGCGAAAGAGCGGGCCCACCAGCGGGTTGCGAAACCACGAGCTATTCGCCACCACGCAGAGCTCGCCGAAGGCCGCTATCATCGCGGTGACGTCGACCAAGGTCGGGTGATTGGTGACGAGCACCATCGGGCCATCGGGCAGAGGCTCACGCGGCGCCGCGGGGTCGAAGTCGACGAGCCCCCAAACGCGCATGTAGTCGTGGAAGAACACGAAGCTGGCGCGCACGACTCGCTGACAGCGACGGCGACGTACCGGCCGGCTACCGGTTATCGACAATGCCGGCAGCACAAACCACGCAAGCAGCAGCGCGCCCAGCCCGAAGCCTGCAAACGCCGAGCTGGCAGCCACGACCCGCAGCCATTGCTTCTGGCTAACCACCCCAGTGCACCGAGTTGCTGATGTAGCAGAGAAGTCGACGCGTGCCCATGCCGTCGAGCGCGCGGGATGCTAGCGACTCACCAACCCGCTTGGCTTGGTCTGTCTCATCCCCGTGAGCACATGTGCGCACCAACCGCGCGTGCGGGGACTCCGATTGCGGGCCGGACCCCCGTGTGCTATCCGGCGCGGTTACGAGCCAGAATGGGGCTTCTGGGGGACATACATGCTGTCGTCATTGGAACAGGACATCAAGCAGCTGATCGTCGACGCCCTGATGCTCGAAGACGTCAGGCCACAGGACATCGACTCCGAGGCACCGCTCTTCGTCGAAGGCCTCGGGCTCGACTCCATCGATGCCCTAGAGCTCGCCATGGCCATCGAGCGGCGGTACCATCTAACCTTCCGCGCCGACGACGCGCAGAACCGCAAGACCTTTTCGTCCGTGAAGAGCCTGGCCGACTACGTACGCACGAGTATTGGGGCCACGCAATGACTCACGAAGAGGTCTTCCTGGGCTTGCAGCGCGTGATGGTGGAGCTCTTCGAATTGCCGCCTGATGCGATCCGCTTGGAGGCACACCTAGTCGACGACCTCGACCTCGACAGCATCGACGCCATTGACATGGCAGTGCGCCTGCAGGAGATGACGGGCCGTCGTCTTGCCGAAGAGGAGTTACGCAGCGTGCGCACAGTCGCAGACGTGGTGGACTTCGTGTATCGCCATCTGCAGGAGGCTCCTGCCGACTTCGATCCACCACGCGTATCCTGATGAGCCGGGGGTGGTCACCATGCGCGTGACGCTCGCGATCTTGGGCACAGTGTTTGCGCTAGCCTATCCGGCCGCCGTCTACTTCGGGCTCACCCATTTCGGCACGCGTCAGCTGACACTGGTCCTGGCAGCGCTAGTAATCACGGGCGCAGTGCTGAAGCTACCGGGCGCCGGCCGGAAGCACGCGCTCGCGGCGCTACAGGGCCCGGCGTTGCTGCTGCCGCTCTTCGGCTTGTCGTTCGCGCTGAACGACGCTCGGTTCCTCTTCGCGATGCCGGTGCTCGTCAGCCTAGTGCTCCTGGGAAGCTTCGCAGCCTCCCTTCGCGCCCAGATGCCGATCGTGGAGCGCTTCGCGCGTATGCAAGTCAGCGACCTCAGCGCCGACGAAATATACTACTGTCGCAGTGTGACTGTGGTGTGGTGCGTGTTCTTCTGCTGCAACGCCACCATCGCGACGCTCTTGGCGTGGCTTGCACCCCTTAGCTGGTGGGCGGCATACACAGGCATCGTCGCCTACGTGCTCATGGGCCTGCTCGGCGCAACCGAGTATGTGTTGCGCAAGTCGCGCTTCGGCCGCTTTGGTGCTGGTCCGGTGGACCGCCTGCTGCGCACACTCTTGGGGCGCGGCGGGGTGACTCCATGAGCCCAACGGCCTACGCGGTGCACGCCTTTCGGAACTTGCACGACGTCGTTGCGGTGGGCAGCGAGGGCGCCGAGACGCTTGCCGACCTGCAAGCTGACGTCACGTGCTTGGCCGCGCAGCTCCGGCCACAGAGTGACGTGCTGGTGATCTGTAGCGATCGCTATCGCTTCGCGGTGGCCCTGCTCGCGTGTTTCCGCCAAGGCTGCACCGCAGTGCTCGCGCACACGCTGAAGGGCGCTGCGCTTGCCGAACTCATGAGTGCCCGCGGCATAGCGCTGTGCCTGCACGACGGTGATGGCGACGCCGATAGCCTCGACGTTCGCGCCGCGCTCCACCGATCCGCAGCGGCGCCCCGTGAGGTAATTCCCGCCCTGCCCGCAGAGCTGCGGCTGGTCACGCTCAGCACGTCCGGCAGCACCGGCACCCCCGTGTTTCTCGACAAAAGCGCGCGCCAGTTGCTGGGGGAAGCGTGCACGCTTGCCCGGCTCTTCGACGCAGGCGACACGCGCTGCGTGATTTCGACCGTGCCGCCGCGCCACATCTACGGTCTGCTCTTCGGTCTGCTCTGGCCATGGCAGATGGGGCTTGCGTTTGTGCGTGACACGCCGCTGCTCCCGGGTTCCATCCTGGAAACAGCGCGCCGCTTCGGCGCCGATACGCTGGTCGCAGTCCCACCGCATCTGGCAGCGCTCGCCAGCGCGCCGGAGTTCGACGCGTCGGCGGTCAGGCGCGTGTTCTCGTCGGGTGCCCCGCTGCCGAGCGATTGCTCCCGGGCACTGACCGAGCGCTACGGCTGGAGCGTGACCGAGATACTCGGCTCGACAGAGACCGGCGGCTTTGCCTCTCGGCGCGCCCCCGACGCACGCTTCACTCCATTTCCCGGCGCAGAGCTGAGCATCGATCCCACCGGCACGCTGTGCCTGCGCTCACCGTTCCTGCCGAGTGACACTCCGCTCGTCACCCGCGATCGCGTCGACTTGTTTGCCGACGGTTCCTTCACCCACCACGGCCGCAGCGACGATATCGTGAAGGTCGGCGGCACCCGGGTTTCGCTCGCGGCCATCGAACGCTGCGCGCGGGCTCTGCCGGGTGTGCGCGACGCCGCTGGACTCAGTGTGGACGTGGGCGGCGCACGCGGCATCGAAGTCTGGCTGGTGATCGCAGGCGATGGCTGGGACGCCGCGAGCATGCGCCAGGCGCTGTCATCCTCGCTCGACCTGCTCGCGCTGCCGCGCCGCTACCGCTTCGTGGAACAGTTGCCGTGCGACGCCGCCGGCAAGTTGCCGAGAGCCACGCTGCAGGCGCTCTTCTCGGTCCCGCCGTCGTCGGCTGCGGCCCAGGCGCGTCGCGACTTCGACATTGAGGCGGCTACACCGCACACCACCCCCAACGGCACGCGCCTGCTCGTGGACATCCATGTGCCGGCCGATCTCATCTATTTCCAGGGTCATTTCGATGGCGACCCGATCTTGCCGGGGGTCGTGCAATTGCAGGTGCTCGTGGCGGGGCAGGCCCAGAGGGCGTGGCCTGACCTTGGTGCGCCACGTGAGGCGCGGCGCCTGAAATTCACGCGACCGATCCGGCCCGACGACTTGCTGCGAGTCTCGCTCACACGCGGCACGGATTCGCCCCGCGTCGACTTTGAGATCACCGCAAGCGGCGAAGCGTGTGCTTGCGGTACGCTCGTATTCGCCACGAAGGGCGATGCATCATGAGCGCGTTCCGACCGTGCGTGGTGATCCCCACATACGACAACCCAGACACCATCGCGACTGTTGTGAGCGCGGTGCGTGCCCACGTCGCTGAAGTGATCGTGGTTGACGACGGCTCTCACGAGCCGGCCGCGAGCCGCATCGCTGCGCTGGCTGCCAGTGGCCTCGCGCACGTCGTGCGCCGCTCACACAACGGCGGCAAGGGAGCTGCCGTGAAGTCCGGCTTGGCAGAGGCGCAGGCGCTTGGGTTCACGCATGCCCTGCAGATCGATGCCGATGGTCAGCACGAACTGGCCGACGTTCCACGCTTCCTGGCTGCGGCCCGCGAGCAACCGCTCGGACTGGTGCTCGGGCAACCCGTGTTCGATGCCACCGTCCCCAAGGCCCGCCTCTACGGCCGGCGCATTTCGGTGTTCTGGGCGCGCGTGGAGACTTTCGGCGATGTGGTCGGCGATCCGCTCTGTGGTTTTCGCGTCTATCCGGTGACCGCCGCGCTTGCCGCACGCGCGACCGGCGACCGCATGGACTTCGATCCGGAGATCGCCGTGCGCATGGCATGGATGGGCGTGCCTATCCTGCGAGTCCCCACGCGTGTGCGCTACCTGCCGGCAGAGCACGGAGGCGTGTCACATTTCCAGGGCGTGCGTGACAATCTGCGGATCTCATGGGTGCATACGCGGCTGGTGATCGAAGCCTGCATCCGCCTCGTGTTCGGTCGCCTCGCCTTGCTGCCAAAAACCCGCGGCGATGGAGCCGAACCATGAGCGCGAAGCTGGGAAAAAGCCCGGAGCGCTGGCTACAGACCAGCGAGGTCGGCAGCATGGCCGGCCTGCGTTTCTTGGTGTTGGTGGCCACCGCATTCGGCCGCGCGCCGCTACACCTCATCCTGCGTGCGATCGTCTTCCACTACGCGCTTTTTGCGCGCGAAGCGATGCGGGCTTGTCGCGACTACCGCGTGCGCATGGGCCTGCCGCACGGATTCTGGGCGTGTTACAGGCAGATGCTGCGTTTCGCGCAATGCGCTGCGGATCGCTGGTTCTTCGTTCGCGGGCGCACCGACCTGGTGGAGATCCACACCCACGGCAACGATTACCTGGTCGCCGCAAAGCAGAGTGGCCGCGGCGCAGTGCTGCTCGGCGCGCATCTGGGCAGCTTCGAAGCCCTACATGCCGCGGGGCAGCGCGAAGGCCTCGTGATCAACGTCGTTGGCTACTTCCGCAACGCGGCTCGCATCAACCAGTTGCTCGCGAGCTTCGGCAGCGGCGTGCAGACGCGCTTGCTCGAGATCGAGCCCGGCGACATCACCTTCATGTTGCGCTTGCGCGAATGCATCGAGCGGGGCGAATTCGTGGCGTTGCTCGCCGATCGCACAGTTGCCGGCGCTTCGGAGAGTGTGGACTTCCTGGGTGCGCCCGCACGCTTTCCGACCGGAGCCTACGTGCTCGCCGCGGCACTCCGCTGCCCCGTCTACGTCACCTTCGGCCTCTTTCACGCGCCGCGCCGCTACGACCTATACTGCGAGCCCTTCGCCGATCCGCTGATCGTGCCACGTTCCGACCGCCCCCGTGCTCTGCGCGAGCATGCACAACGCTTCGCCGACCTGCTGGGCAAATACTGTCGGCTTGCTCCCGACAACTGGTTCAACTTCTATGACTTCTGGAGCCCTGATGTCTGAGCCACCGACGCTGACTCTGGGCAGCACGCCGCTGCGCATTGAGGACGTGGTCGCCTTGGCCCGGGGCCGCGCACGCGTGGCGATGTCGAACGACCCGGCTTACCTGCGCCACTTGGAGGAGAGTCTTGCGCTCTTGCGACGTGCGGTCTCGCAAGGGCAGCCGGTGTATGGGGTGACCACCGGCTTCGGTGATTCATGCGAATTCACCATTCCGGAAAGCCAGATCAGCATGCTGCCGATGAATCTTGTGCGCTTCCACGGCTGTGGCACCGGCGCCCGCTTCACCCAGGAGCAGTGCGCGGCGATCTTGGCGGCACGCCTTGGCTCGCTGACACGCGGCTGCTCCGGCGTGCGACCCCGTCTGCTCGAAGCCCTGTGCAAGCTGTTGAACCAGCGCGTGATCCCCGCCATCCCGTCGGAGGGCTCCGTGGGCGCAAGCGGCGACCTAACTCCGCTTTCGTACATCGCGGCTGCGATCAGCGGGGAGCGCGAAGTCTACTTGGACGGCGTGGTGCAAGACGCGCGGGAGGCGCTGACTCTTCTGGGCCTAGCGCCGCTCGCTCTCGAGCCGAAAGAGAGCCTTGCCATCATGAACGGGACGAGCGCGATGACCGGGCTCGCTTGCGTCGCTCACCACGCCACGCTGCGCCTCGGTCGTTTCGCGACGGCACTCACCGCCATGGCCTGCGACGTCCTGCACGGCGTTCCCGCGCACTTCCACGAACGGATCAGCGCTCTCAAACCGCACCCCGGTCAGATCACTTGCTCACGTTGGCTGCGTGAAGACCTGCAGTGGCCCAGCCACACCGACGCCGCGTCCCGGCCGCGTGCGCGCCTGCAGGACCGCTACTCGCTGCGCTGCGCTCCGCAGGTCATTGGCGTCACGCTCGATGCGCTGCAGATGGCACGCGGGATGATCGAGATAGAGCTCAACAGCGTAAACGACAACCCGATCGTCGACCCCGAGAGCGGGGAGGTGCTCTTCGGCGGCAACTTCTACGGTGGCCACGTCTGTTTCGCGATGGACGCGCTGAAGAACACCGTTGCGAACTTGGCCGACCTCCTCGACCGCCAGCTCGCGCTCCTGTGCAACCCCACGACCAGCGCGGGCTTGCCAGCCAACCTGGTGGGCGCGCCCGA
>JADGRG010000308.1 GCA_017881145.1 Sandaracinaceae bacterium
CAGATTCGCAACACGAACCCGAAAGCGAAGACAGACGGCGCTCTTTCCGAGGTGACGGATGGAACAAGCGGCGAGGAGCCAAAGGCAATCTCGCTGGCCAGCTATCGACGAGAAAGGAGTCGTGGGTGATGGACTGTCGATTGGTCCAGAAGCACTTGTCGGCCTACGTCGACGCCGAGCTTGAACCGAGCCCGATGCTCGAGGTCGAGGAGCACCTCCACGTCTGTGCGTCGTGCGCGGATGAGCAGGCGTTCATGCTGGCGCTCAAGAGCGAGATCAAGACGCAGCTCGAGCCGGCGCTGGCGCCCAGCCGGGTGCGCGCTCGTGTCGCCGAAGCGCTGGCTGCGGCGCACGTCGAGGACGAGGACAGGCAGCCTGGGCATGGTCGGATGACCCATGTCTGGATGACCGGCGCGGCAGTGGCTGCCTCTGTCCTGCTGGTGCTCGGCTCGGTGATCGGCACAGATGCGGGCCGCATCGAGACCGCTGCGATCACTCCGGCGCTCGACATCGTGCGTGACGTCGTCGACCGCCACAAAGACGAGCTGCCAACCGAGATAGCCACGGATACCCCCGAGCAGGCGACGAGCTGGTTCCGCAACAAGCTCGGTTTCCGAGTGCGCTCGGTGGAGTTCGACGAGCCTGCGGTACACTTCCACGGCGCTCGCATTTCGCAGGTGGGTCCGCACCAAGCTGCCAAGCTCTACTACAGCGTGGGCGACAGCCGGCTGACCTTGGTGGTGTTCAAAGCACCGGGCACGTTTGCTCAGGCGTTCAGCTCGGAGCGAGAGTTGTCGCGCTGGGGTGCACATCGCGTGCGGGTCGGTAATCACGAGGTGACCTACCAAACCCTGCAGGGCTACACCGTGCCGATCGTGCAGCAAAACGGCCTCGTGTATGCGTTCACGGGCGACCTGGATCAAAGCAGCTTGTTGCGATTGGTTGCCTCTGCGCGAATCCCCTACTGACACACGCGCCGAGAGCGTGTTCTGCGCCGAGCTGCGCTAAGGCCGCGAAAGTTTTATTGGATCGCGCGATCCGTCGCGGTTGACACTTCGGAAGTCGCGCCACTATCCTCGCAATTCCGTGATGTTGGCCACATGCGACGTGCGGCGACACCCGGAGGAGCAGGATGAGCCAACGCATTCTGGTTTTTGAGAGCGACCCGAGCTTCGCAAACGAAGTCAAAGCGAGCTTTGAGCGCTTGGGGGCACAGGTCGACGTCGCAGGCGACGGACCCGCAGGTCTAGAGCTTGCGCAGGGCAACAAGCCGGATCTGATCCTGCTCACCATCGAGCTTCCGGGCATGAATGGCTTTCTGGTCTGCAAGAAGATCAAGAAGACCGCAGAGCTTGAGCACGTGCCGCTGGTGATCCTCTCGAGTGAAGTCGACGAGGAGACCTTCGAGCAGCACAAGAAGCTGCGCACGCGCGCCGATGAGTACCTGCGCAAACCCATCGCGTTTGCCGAACTGCTGGAACGCGTGAAGCGTTTCGTGCCACTCACCAACGGCGAGAGCGCCGAGGAACAGACCATCGAAATCGAAGAAGGCTTTTCCGTCAGTGAAGAAGACGAGGAAGTCATCGTCCTCGCCGACGACGGTTCGGAGCATCCGCTGGCGCAAGCGGAACACCCTCTGCCTGCTGCGGTCGGAGCCTTCGCCGAGGAACCTCTCGACCCGCTGGTGATCGGCGAAGCCGCTCCGGCGGCTGCGCCAGCGCCTGCTGTCGCGGCTGCGCCTGCTGCGGCGCCCGAGCCCGTTGCCGCTCTAGCCGAACCCGCGCCGCCCCTGCGCGCTTCGCTGCACCAACCGGCGCCGTCGCGCTCCATCAGCCCGCGTGAGCCTGTCCGTATGAGCATGCCGGCCGGCGAAAGTGCCGCCGCCGTCAGCAGCGCAGAGATCGAGCGCTTGAAGCGCGAAGTCTCTTCCGCCGAACAGAAATTGCAGGCAGCGGAGAAGCGAGCCACCACCGCCGAGCAGCGCGCCTCGGGCGCCGAGAAAGCGCTCGACGCCGCCAAGAAGACCGGCGGCGTTTCCAGTCGCGAGCTCCTCGATCTGCGCGAGCAGCTCAATCGCAAGGATCGCGAGCTGCTCGACCTGCGCGATCAGGTCACCGCTCGCGACAAGCAACTCATCGAAGGCAGTGACAAGAGCCTCGCGATCGAGCGCGAGCTGCACGACATGCACGATTCGAGCTCCGAGCTGCAGCGGGAGCTCGACAAGAAGAGCGAAGTCGTCGCCGCGCTGACCGCTGACAAGGAAAGCTCCAAGAAGCGTCTGGACGACATGAAAGCGCGCCTGGAGCGCGGCGAGGCCAAGATCAAGGAGCTTGGTGCGGAGCTCGATGGCATCAAGGCGCAGCACGAGCTCGACCTCGAAGAGCTTCGGTCATCCCACGCTGACGCCATCGCCAAGGCTGCTGCTAGCCAAGAAGCTGCACTCGAGAAGCTCAAGGGCGAACACACGCAAGCCCTTGCCGCCAAGGACCGCACGCACGCAGACGAGCTCTCCGAGCTACGCGAGGAGAACGAAGTCGCGCAGAAGGCGGCCGCGGAGCGCGCCGACCAGCAGAAGCGTAACGAGCTCTCCGAGCTGCGTGCTCAGCTGGGCGTCGAGCACGAAGCCAAGCTGGCAGACGCAGCCAAGTCACACCGCGCCGAGCTGAGCGCCGCGCTTGCAGCCCACGAAAACGAGCTGCGTACCACCCGCGACCAACTCGTGCAGAAGCACGTAGCGGAGCTGGCAGAGCAGGGTGACAAGCACAAGCAGGAGCTGGCGCGCGTCAACAAGGCGCTCTCCGAGTCCGAGTCTCGTCACGCGCTACTCGAAGAGCGCTACGAGGAGACCGAGACCGCGCGCAGCAATGCGGAGAAGGAAGTGCGCAGCCTAACGGGTGAGCGTGACGAGAAGGCGCAGCGCGTGAAGCAGCTTTCCTCCGAGCTGGAGCGCGCCAAGGGCAAGCTCAAGAGCGACGAAGAGCTACTGGAGCGTGTGCGCAAGGCCATGGCCATCGGGCTGGGGCTGCTCGAAGAGCAGAAGCAAACGCGTCTGCCGGAGTGACGGGGTGAAAGGCTCGCGCATGCGCTGACGCGCGTTTGCTGCGTAGTGCGCGGTCCGCAGCGTGTCGTGGATGCCCAAGTGCGCGTAGCGGTGCGGTGGAGGCTGTCGCTGCGCTGATCGGTCGCGCCGGGGTGAGTCCTGCGCGCGTCCCGCAAGGGGACCCCTCGGAGCACGCGCACGCGTGCTCCTCCCGACGTGCAGCACGTCCCCCATGCGGAAGGTGCTCGGACCCACCCCAGGCACGATCTCACCTCAACGATGAAGGCATCTGTGGCGTCACGGCGGACTACGTTGGGCGGCGAGCGTGAGTCGTTCGCGGACGAGGACCGATGCACGCGGGTGCTGAAACAGCAGGCTAGGGGCAGAGCGCGCACCCCAGTGCAACCACTTCTTTCGCACAGGTCGCGTCCCACTTGCTCGTGCAGCAAAAGATATCAGGGTTGGTGGGGTGGTAGCAGACGCAGTATTGCGC
>JADGRG010000309.1 GCA_017881145.1 Sandaracinaceae bacterium
ACGTCCCGGGGATGCAGGGCTGCAGCACGCACCACCTCTTCACGCGCCAAGTCGCGTGCGCCGAGTGCCGCGAAGAAGAGAGCGTCGATGTAGTGGATCCACAGCAGCTTGCGCGAAGTCTCGATCTCGCGCGCGTCGCGGCCGAGACGGCGATAGACCGTGGCGTAGAGTTGCGAGTGCTGGCGTGAGATCTCGCGTGCGTTGATGCCGGTCTCAGGACCGTCGACGAAGCGATGCAGCAGGTGTTCGGGACGCAGCCTCGGGTAGAGCTGCGACGGCACACGCGTGTCGAGCTCGACGAAGACTGGCCGCTCGGTGGCGAGCGCGCGGAGCTCCTGCTCGCGCAAGCTGTCGGCGCGCAGGTAGCCGCGGACCAGCTTGGTCAGCGCAGGGTGGGCGCGCAGCAGAGCTGCAGGGACACCGGGGTAGCGCAGGAAGGGCAAGGGGAGTTGTGCGATGTCCGGACGTGCGACCTCGACCGCGTCCAACTCCCACTGCCTGAACACCGTCTCCGGTGCACCTTCCACGATGACCGAGCGTGCCGGCAGGGCTCGGATGCGCACATCGTCGAGCACGTCGGTTGCCGCGAAGTGCAAGAGCGACGACCTGGCATAGGCTGCGGGCAGCTGCACGAGCGCGAGCAAGGGCAAGCCTGCCACGATACTGAAGAGTGCGCGGTGCGCGAGAGCAGCATGTTGCAGGTAGAGCCAGAGCAGCGAGCCAAGCGAGATGCTGACGAGCGCGCCGAGCGCGAAGAATGCGGGCTCGAGGTAGCCAAGCACGTCCGGATTGCCGGAGTTGGATCCAATCCAGGCGCGAGCGCCACCGTCAGCCATGAGCACGAGCAAGAAGAGCAGCGTGCAGCGACGCATCGCAGCGTGCCGCAGGCCGAGGTAGGCGCCGAGCAGCGCCGCAGCCAAGCAGAGCAGCGGGAAGTCGTCGACCATGAGCACGAGCACATCGCAGCACCGCTCCCAGAATGGCTGGTAGGCCAGCATGGGATGATTCTTGGCATACACTTGTGCGCTGACTACCCAGTAGAAGCGGTCGAGCGTTCGGGGATCGCCCAGGTTGATGGCGGGATGCGAAAGCGCGCGGGCCGGCAAGTAGAGATAGGTGCCGAGGCCGAGCAACCCAAAAACGCAGGCGAGAATCGCCGGCCGAATTCCGCGCGAACGCATGACGCGAAGCATCAGCGGCAGGAGCGCAGGCAAGATCGTCAGCGCGATGAAATGGTGATTCGCAAGACTGAGCCCGAGGGCCAGCGCGAGCGCATAGAGCGGCCGCAGATCGGCCAGCACACCCTGCGCTTGTAGCGCGCATGCGCGCTCGATCACGACGCT
This sequence comes from Sandaracinaceae bacterium, assembly GCA_017881145.1. Taxonomy (GTDB): domain Bacteria; phylum Myxococcota_A; class Polyangia; order Polyangiales; family JAFGIB01; genus JADGRF01. Next base: position 1,344 of record JADGRG010000309.1, read on the forward strand.
CACGCACAGGACCTGCAACGCGTAGACCTCGGGACGTACCGCCTGAAACCACAAGCCGTAGGTGAAGGCGGACAACCACGTGCCAAATACGGAGAGCGGCCAGGTCCAGGTCACGCGGGCATCGAGGCAGAGGGTGCGCAGTGTCGAATGGATGGCGCGACACATGAACACGCACGCGAGAGCAGTCGCGACCGCCTGTCCGACGGCCACGCGAAAAGGCAACGAACCCAGAGGCAGGAGCGTGAACGCTTTGCTCCAAAGCTGCGTCAGCGGATGACCGGGCGGGTGCGCGATGTCGAGCCGCACGGCTGCCGCCACGAACTCGCCGGAGTCGAGCCAATACGAGTGGCCGCTGCTCGTGAGCAAGTAGGCGACGAGCGGGACACCTCCGGCAAGCCAAAGCCACGGGGTTCGCGCGCCCACAGGTCTCCGAGGTTCAACGTGCAAGCTGACGACGTCAGTCTGCGGAAATCGCGGTAGGGCGTCAACGCAGCGACGTGTATGCGCAGCTTGAACGCTGGCAACGAAAGGACGCTCGGGCTAGGCTTTCGCCTCTCAAATGCACATGGATAGTCCCATCGAGGTCCCTCCCCCACTCGCCTCCGCCGCAGGCTCCGACACCGAGCGCGTCGCGTCGCTGGCGACGGCGAAGCGCAGCATCTTGGACCAACTCGGCAAGCGCATCGTCGGCCAGCAAGACGCCATCGAGCTCTTGCTGGTGGCGCTCTTCGCCAAGGGGCACGGTCTCCTGGTGGGCGTGCCAGGCCTCGCCAAGACCTCGCTGGTCACGAGCCTCGCCCAAACTCTCTCTCTGCGCAGCAATCGCATCCAGTTCACCCCTGATCTGATGCCCAGCGACATCACGGGCACCGACGTATTGGAGCAAGACGCGCGCACCGGTGAACGCCACTTTCGTTTTCTGCGCGGGCCTATCTTCACCAATATCCTGCTCGCCGACGAAATCAACCGCACGCCGCCGAAGACGCAGGCAGCGCTGCTCCAGGCCATGGAAGAGCATCGCGTCACGGCTTCGGGGACGACACACGTCATCGAGGCTCCGTATCTGGTCTTCGCCACCCAGAATCCCATCGAGCAAGAAGGCACCTACCCGCTGCCCGAAGCACAGCTCGATCGCTTCATGTTGCAGATCGACATGAGCTATCCGGCACACGCCGACGAGCTGGAGATCGTCCGACGCACGACCGCGCCCGAGGCTGCGGCGCTGCAAGGCATTCTCTCGCGCGACGAGATCCTCGAGTTCCAGGAGCTGGTGCGTCGCGTTCCGGTGGCGTCACACGTGATCGAGCACGCAGTCGGGCTGGCGAGAGCGTCGCGGCCGAGCGACGAGACCGCCAGCTCCGAGGTAAAGAGCTTCGTTGCCTTCGGGGCCGGACCGCGCGCCAGCCAAGCACTGATACTCGCGGCCAAAGCCCGCGCCGTGCTGAACGGTCGCTACGCCGCCGAGATCGAGGACGTGCGAGCGCTCAGCGTGCCCATCCTTCGCCACCGCCTGGTGATGAGTTTTCGCGCCGAAGCCGAAGGCATCCGCCCGACCCAGATCATCGACCAGCTCCTGCAGAAGCAACGTTCCTGAGCCCCGGCTTGTCGTGAGCGATCAGAGCATCGAGCCACTTCTAGACCAGGAGCTCGCGGAGCGGATCGCGAATCTGCGCGTGCGCGCCAGACGCGCCGTGGACGGCATGCGCTCGGGCATCCATCGCTCTCCGCATCGCGGCGCGAGCATGATCTTCGCCGAGCATCGCGACTACCGGCCGGGCGACGACCTACGCATGCTCGACTGGCGCGCCTACGCCCGCAACGACCGCTACACCATCAAGCGCTTCGAGCAAGAAACCCATCTGCGTGCCAGTCTCTTGCTCGATGTGTCCGCATCGATGGCCTACGACGGTGGCCGACCGGAGACCAGCAAAGTCCGGCATGCGGCGACGCTGCTCTCGGCCCTCGCCTATGTGCTGCTCGGTCAAGGTGACTCGGTGGGCGCCTACGTCTTCGACGCGGAGCGGCGCTTGGTGCTGCCGCCACGCA
>JADGRG010000310.1 GCA_017881145.1 Sandaracinaceae bacterium
AAGACCCGAGTTGGCACGGGCGACCGAGTGCGGGTTGCGTCGCGTGAGGTGAGCCAACAAGCGCTGCCTCGGCCGCGACAAGTGCAACCCGCACGTCCCCCGAGAGCCCCAAGCCGGCCACGTGGCCGATCAGGTCACCCCAAGACCTGACACTCGAACGCCACCTTCCGCCACGGTTTGACCCTCCGGAAGCGCGCGGTGTATCTTGCGCGCGCTTCCAACCGAGCCGCGGGGCTCAATAACGAGGAACTATGCACAAATATATTACGACGACGATCGCGATGGGAATCCTGGGCGTTGCGGCGCTCGGCACGTCGGTTGCCAAGGCGGACCCTTACGGTACGGCTGGCTGCGGTCTCGGATCGATCGTGTTCGGCAACAAGCCGGGCATCGTGCAGGTGCTCGCTGCGACCACGAACGGCACGTTCGGCTCGCAGACCTTCGGCATCTCGACCGGCACCAGCAACTGCAAGGACACCGCGCCGAGCACGGCCAGCGCCAAGGCGTTCATCCAGGCCAATCGCGAAGCGGTCGCCAAGGACATCGCGCGCGGCCAGGGCGAGACCATCTCGAACCTGACGGCGCTCGCGGGCTGCCATGACGACAAGGCCGTCGGCGCCGCGCTCCAGAAGGACTTCGCGCAGATCTTCCCCACCGAGAAGGTCACCGACATTCAGGTGAGCGACTCCGTGGTCAGCATGCTGCAGGCGCACGCCGAGCTGGCCTGCCATTCGCTCAGCTGAGCACTGCCACCGCCGTGCATGAAGAAGGGCTCTGCGTTCTCGCAGGGCCCTTTTTTTATGCGTTCATGTTATCCACTCCGCCGCGATGCAGAACCGATTCCGCGTGCAGCATGGTTGGCTGCTCCTCGCGCTGTGGGTCGGTTGCAGCGCCGACTTGCACATGCCGGTCGCAGATCCGCGCGTCAGTCCCGATGCGTACGTGGAGTCGCTGGTCGCACGCGCGCGCCAAAAGGATTTGGCGCACTCGGTGCAGTGGCTGCGCCTTGGCCACTACCGTGAGGGACTGCTCGGCCAGGGCTTCCTCGGCGACTCCTACACCAGTCAGGCCGATGGCCCCGGCTTCTTTCTGTCTGCACGCGGCAAAGTCGATCCGCAGGCCGAGCTCGACGCCACGATCCGCGCGCTGTTCCTGCCCGTGCGTGGCAATCAGCCGCGCACCGCGCACGAGACCGAGCAAGACGCCCACGCGCTCTGCAAGTTCCCCGCGCGCTTCATGTACCTGAGCCAGGCGTTGCAGATCGACGCGCGCCGCTTGCCCGTCAGCGATTGCCCGGCGTTCGAGCACTTCTACCAGGACCTCAATCCGCAGTCGGTTACACTGGTATTCTCTTCGTATTACTTGAACAGCCCGGCGTCGGCGTTCGGTCACACCTTCCTGCGCATCAACAAGGCCGGCACGCTCGCCATCGGCAAGAAGCGCGAGCTGCTCGACTACGGCATCGATTTCTCCGCCGACGTCGACAGCTACAATGCGGTGATCTACGCGTTCAAGGGCCTGACCGGCATGTTCCCCGGTACGTTCAAGCAGGTGCCGTACTTCTACAAGGTGCGCCAGTACAACGACACCGAGTCGCGCGACCTGTGGGAGTACGAGCTCGCGCTGACGCCACAGCAGATCACGCTGCTGGTCGCGCACCTGTGGGAGCTCGGGCACACGTACTTCGACTACTACTATCTCAGCGAGAACTGCTCGTATCACATCCTGTCGCTGGTCGAGGTCGTCACGCCCGAGCGCCAGCTGACCACGCACCTGACGAGCCCCGTCTTGCCGACCGACACGGTCAAGGCGCTGGTCGCTTCGCAGGGCCTGGTGCACTCGGTGCATTACCGGCCGTCGCTGCGCACGCAGTTTCTGGCGCGCGTGAAAGGCATGAGCGACGACGAGCTCGATCTGATCGACAAGCTCCTGTACGACTCGGATACGCCGCTGCCAGCGGCACTGCCGATCGAGCGGCGCATCGCCGTGCTGGATGCGGCGGCAGATCTGGTCGACGTGCGCTACGGCGAAGCGCTGGTCATGAAGACCGACAGCGACGCCGCCAAGCACAAGCAGCGCTTGCTCGAGCGCCGCGCGGAGATCTTGCAGCCGAGCGCAGCCCTCGAAGTGCCGACGCCGCGCGACAAGGCGCCCGAGCAGGGCCATGGCAGCCACCGCCTCGGCGCAGGCCCGGCCATGGCGCACGGCATGGTCGGCGCGAGCCTCGATTTACGCATCAATCTGCACGATCTCGCGGACCCCGCGGGCGGGTACCCGGAGCTGAACGCGATCGAGTTCCTGCACACGCGCCTGCAGCTGTGGCCCGACGGCAAGCTGCAGGTCGACGACCTCGGCCTGTTCCGCGTCACGTCGCTCACGGTTCAGACGCGCTTCGATCGCAAGCTGTCGTGGAAGTTCGACAGTGGCGCCACGACGCTCGATGATCGCGCCTGCACGCGTTGCTTCGCCGCGCACCTCGGCGGCGGCGTGGGCATGACGTTCGCACCCTTCGGCGATTGGTTCGCGTTCTTCATCACCACCGACGCCGACGCGTTCTATGCGCCCAAGCTCACCGGCATCGGTGACTCGGGCATGCGCCTCGGTGTCGGTCCGGCCGGCGGCGTGCGCCTGCGCGTGGCGCCGACGCTGATCGTGCTCGGCACCGGCCAGTACATCTTCTTGCCGTGGCAAGTCCCGAAGGGCGTGTATCGCGCGGATGCGATCGTGCGCTGGGAGTATCTCACGAACCTCGCGCTGAGCGTCGAGGCGCGCGCGCTGCCGAACGGCTACGAAGGCCAGCTGATGTCGTTCGTGTATTTCTGAGCGGTGTTTACAGCGCGTCCAGCCTGCGCGTGCCCTCGATCTCCAGCACGAAGTCTTTGCCGAACGCTAGGGCC
>JADGRG010000311.1 GCA_017881145.1 Sandaracinaceae bacterium
AGCACGGCGAGCTGCTCGCCGTCGAGCGCGTTCGATTGTTCGCGCACGCCGTGCGCCGCAAGCGCGAGCTCGTGCATCGCCTCTTGCGGCTGCGCGAGTCGATACGCCGTCATGCCACTCAAGTAGTAAAACTTGGTCCGCTGCGCTGGGTCCATGTCGGCGCATTCGGCACGCAACGCCACGAACCAGGCCTGCGCTTCTTCGTAGCGCGCGTCCCGGTACAGCTCGCCAACCGCATGCAGATCATGCCCGACGCCCACGCAGCCGGGCGTGCTTCCTATGCAGAGCAGTACGCCTAGCGAGAGAGCGCGACGGCGGTCGTGGGCGTTTTTCACGCAAGCACGATGCGACGTCGACGCCCTCGCAGGCAAGCGAATGCAAGAGCTCGGACCAAGGGAATCGTCTACTCGCGACGCGTGCGCCCGCGCGACGTTCTCAACGCGTAGAGGGCCGAAGTTACCGACGCGCGCCGAAAAAGGCGTCCTGCTGCGCCAAGTCCGCAGAAGATTGGCAGGTACACCAGCACGTGCCGGCAAGTCACGATCGAGCAAGCGATAGAGCCAGTCCCAAAATCCCAGACCGAGGAGCGGACATTGAGACTGGCTCGTGCCGATCAAGTGAAGAAAAGACGCTAAGGATCAAGCGAAGCTAAAGGCCCGCGCGTGAACACGCTGCGGAAAGAAGATAAGCGAGCAAGCGAAGCTACGAAGCGACATCAAGTTAGTAACCACATCCGTTGCAAGGCCGGTGCCAGGTTTTATTACCGCGGGTAACCTGCAGTTTTGGCTCTGGAATTTGCAACACGCTGCGCCTTGATGTCGGGGAGATCCCTACGCTGACACCCAACTTCATGACAAACGTGTCGTGGTGTGGATCGAACCGTTCACGCCGTTGCACAACTCTCCGCGACTCGCAGCGTGACGTGCTTGCGTCAGATGGTATGCCTCGTCAGCACGCGAGTTGCGGGCTGAGGTATGATGTGTCGGCATTCGCTGGATTTGAAAACGCGGACATGAGTGCATGCGTCTGTACTGAGTGCGGAGCTGCGGCAGATGATGCAGCCGAACAGTGCGCGAGCTGCGGAGCTCCTTTGGAGAACCGCAGGCTTCACGAAGGCAGCGACGTGCGTATCGAGTCCGAACGGCTCGACGCGGAGCTGACCGCGGAGCTCGCGTTGGCGTCCGGTCGTTGGGGCCGCGCGAGCGACCACCCTAGCGCGGTGAGCACGGTCACGCGCGTCGCCGGCGTTGCGATCGCGGCGCTGCCCAAGCTGGATGACCGCGAGGACAACGACGAGACAGCGGCTGAGCTCGCGCTGTTACTCCACGCGAACGGCGCTGCGACCAAGTCTGGAAAATCTCCGACTGGGCCTCTCGCGGTCGGCTCGCTCGCGCTGGAGCGGAACGCGCAGCCAGCAGATGCGACCGCGCCCGTTCCAGTCGCCAAGCAAAACATCCCGAACGGCAGACCGAGCGCAGAGCTGTCGCATCTGCTCACGCACGACGGTGTCACTGCCGCGGGTCACGAACCCAGCCCGCCCCGCCCGGCTGGAAACGAGACGCGCCCGCAACCTTCGATCACGAATACCGGTTCGCATGCGACGCAGACGCAACCGCAGCCGCGTCGCCCGCCCGTGCTGGCCTCCGAAGCTTTGCTGCGAGATCTCGCTCCTTCGCGGCCGGCACGACGAGCGTTGCGTGTTTGGTGCCCAGTACTCGGCCTGCTCGGTGCGTGCGCTGCATGGTACTTGACCCATGGTCAGGGCATGGGCTGGCCACTCGCTGGCGCGTTCGCCGGCCTCGCCTTGCTGGGGCTGCCGCCGATGCCGTATCCGGGCCGCGCTTCCGCGGTTGCGACCGTCTCAGGCACCGCGTTGGCGCTCGTGCTTTGGACCGATGCGGGCACACCCGATGGACTGTCGACGGTGTTGCTCACCATCTCTGTGACGCTGTTGGCTGCAGGCCTGTACTTCCGAGCCTGGCATCGGGCATCCGTGCTGTCGCGTTTGATCGTGGCCGCGGGTGTGCTCAGCGGCGTTGCGTTTCTGTGGATGCGAGGCAGCGTCGCCGATCTGACCGTGTTCGATACAGCCTGGCAGTCGTGGGTGCCGAGACTCATCGGCCTGGGCTTCGGCATCCTGCTGATGCTCTCGTTGCTGGCGTTCATGGATGCGCGCAGCACGGGCGGGTCTGCGGTCTGGGCTGCGTTCGTATTGTGCTGGTACGCGGCCTATGCAGCAGTCGAGATCTTGCGCGCCGCATGGCCAAAGGACGCCGAAGACCTCGACATCGCGCGCATTCCCGTCGATACGCTGCTCGCGTGGACCAGCGCTCCGCTGCTGACTGCATTGCTGGGATTGGGTCTAGCGCAGCTGATGGCGGCAGGCTTGGCCGAGGCGTCGAGCCGCCGCAGCGAGCCTTTCCATTTCGGCGAGCACCAAGCCACCGGCTTCCGCCATCGCCGCCCCAGCAATGGTCTGAAGCCGTCCTGACCTGACCTCCATCGCGGGCACCTTCGTCCCCAGAGCGAGCGCGCCCGCAGCGCCCGAATGAGGCGCACTCTTGTGCGCCGCAGTGAGGTCGCGAGCAGAAAAGATCTCGCGCGCGAACGCCCAAAGCGAGCGAGCCCAAACCCCAACCGCACCGAATGCCAGGACTCGCCTCCCACGGTTCCCTTCGAGGTTCGTCCCAGAGCGAGCGCGCCCGCAGCGCCCGAATGAGGCGCACTCTTGTGCGCCGCAGTGAGGACGCGAGGACGAAAGTCGCTCTGGCACGAACCTCGAAGGGGAACT
>JADGRG010000312.1 GCA_017881145.1 Sandaracinaceae bacterium
CGGTGAGCGACGACGCCACCGAGAACCCAACGGGCGCGAGCGCCGCAGCCAGGGGTGGGTCATGAGGCGCACCGGCAGAAGCACTGACTTCTTGGCAGCATGCAACGCGAGCGACTCGCGCAACAAGTCGCTCGAAGAGATTCGGGACAAGGGCGCCGAGGTGATCTTGGCGCTCTTCCGGATGCTGAAGAACTCGCTGGTCCACGCCATCGACAACAAGGCCGTGCAGCTGACCGTCAAGGACTCGCACACCATCATCGCGGACTTCGCTGCGACGGTCGGCGGCTACGTGAGCATCACCTACGTCGATGACACCATCTTCGTGTGTGGCCAGCTCTTACGCGCGTCGCGCTCGATCTACGAGTCCGCCATGGAAGTCGGCCGCCTTCTGCGCACCTGCGATGCGTCCGAGGTGAGCTTCACCGGCGAGGTGCAGGAGCAGGACATGCTGGACTTCTGTCAGGCGTTCTCGATCGCGGTGCGCGATCCGCAGCGCCGCTCGCACTTGCTCGACGCCAAGCTGGCCAACGTCGCGGTGCGTGCCGTGGAGGCCTCGCTCGAGAGCAAGCAAGAAGACGAGTCGAATCTGCCCGCGATGGAGCAAGTGCTGCGTGCCTACGCCTCCGCGCTGGTGGTGATGCGTCAGTTCTACGACAAGATGTCCAAGGGCAAGACCGTGCTGCCCCACCGCGTCAAACGCATCGCACAGCGCCTGGTCGCGCTCGCAGCTGGTGACGAGGGTGCATTGCTGGCGATGTTGCCGCTCGCCAACGCGCATCGCGACGAAGCCGGACGTACCGTGCAGACAGCCATCCTGAGCGTGGCGGTGGCGAGGCGACTGACGACGAACCGGACCGTGCTCGCGCAGCTGGCCATGGCAGCGCTGATGGCCGAGATCGGACGCGTGCGCATCGCCGGCACCACTAGCACCGAACGCTACGTGCAGCTTGCCGAGGACGTAGATCGCGCAGTGCCCGCGTTGACCAGCGCGCTCTGCATCTCGACCGGCGGCGTGAACGTGCAGAACGCTCTGCGCACCGTGACCACCTTCGAGGCCACCTGGCTCGAACGGCAGGCCATGCTGGGCGCACCCTACAAACGACAGATGTCGCCGATGATCCAGTCGAAGATCCTGCACGTGGTGCGCTCGCTACTGGAGTTTCTGGCACCACGGGACACCTCGCGACCGCTCTCGCCGATCGACGCGCTGGCGGCGGTGTCACGCGCGCCGAACACCGACGAGACTGTGTTCAGGCTGCTCGTACAGGCAGTGGGCGTGCTTCCGACCGGCACGGTGGTGGAATTCGAGACCGGCGAATGGGGCATCGTCGTGGGCCCTTCGCTGAACCGCGGTGCTGTCGCGCGACCACGCATCAAGCTGGTCACGGATCGCTCGGGCCAAGTCTTCGCCAAGCCCAAAGAGATCGATCTCGGTGCGCCCTCGCAAGGCCGCCGCTTCCCGCGCATCACCAGCATCATCGAGCCGAGCCGCGCACGCTTCAACGTGACGAGCGTTCTACTGGACGGCGCAGCGGCCTAAACAGGAACGCATGGAGCGCGAGACACGAGCGAGGCGCCTCCGGTTTCGAGGAGCGGGCGGAGCCTACATTTTGTAGGTGAGCACGCACCGCAGAAAGCGGGGGCGGATCGCGATGTGGATCGCGGTCCAGGCGTCTCTGTTTAGCTGCCTGCCCGCAGCTCGCAGACGCTACGCGCCGAGCCCGCGTCCGCCATCGACGACCACTTCGGTGCCGGTCACGAAGCTTGCAGCCGCGAGATAGAGCACTGCATCTGCAACCGAGGCAGCACCGCCGACGCGCCTGAGCGGAATGCGGCCTACCAAGTCGCGCTGGGTGGCGTCGTCCATGTCGGTTGGCGGCAGCACAGTCCCCGGTGCCACGGCGTTGACGCGAACCTCTGGTGCCAAGGCCCGGGCAAGTAAGCGCATCATCTGGTGGGCCGCCGCCTTCGACACCTGGTAGGGCAGGTAGCCGTCGATCGGCGCGATGCGCGTGCCACAGGTGATCAGAACGATGGACCCGGAGCTCGCCTTGAGCGCGCTCGCCGCCTCTTGCGCCAGCGCGAAAGGCGCAAGCAAGTTGAGCTGCAGCGCACGATCCCAATGCTCACGCGTGGCGTCTGACCAGCTCACCGCATCGAAGTTCCCAGCACTTGCTACCAGCAGATCCAGCCCGCCGAGCCGCGCAAGCACCTGAGCCACCAGCGCGCGAGCGGCAGACTCGTCGTAGAGGTCCGCCTGCACCGTGAATGCCTGGCCACCAGCCTCCGTGATGTCGCGACAGGTCGCTTCCGCACCGAGCGCCGACGCATGGTGGTGCACCGCCACTGCCATCCCAGCCAACCCGAGCGCACGTGCGATCTCCGCGCCGACCCGGGTCCCGGCACCTGTGACCAACCCACGTTTTCCGGAGAGCGGTTGCATGATGACGCCGCGAGCCTATTGCATGGTGGCTTGCCGCGCCTTAGGGATCCGGCCTTGCCCCCGCATCCAGAACGTCTTTCCCCAATCGACATGACATGACCACGGAGCAGCCTGCGGCTCTCCGTGGAGATGACCACGGAGCAGCCCGCGGCTCTCCGGGTAGAGGAGACACGACATGGCAATCGCGCTGAACCAACCTGCCCCCGATTTCGAGCTGGCCTCCAGCGAGCTCGTCGACGGTCGCCCCGGAAAGAAGATCAAGCTGAGTGATCTGCGCGGCAAGCCCGTGGTGCTGGCGTTCTACCCGCTCGACTTCAGCCCGGTTTGCACCAACGAGAACACCTGCTTCCGCAACGACCTCGGCAAGTTCAACGAGCTCGGTGCCCAGGTGCTCGGGATCAGCGTTGACAGCGTGTGGTGCCACAAGGCCTTCGCTGAATCGCTCAAGCTGACCTACCCGCTGCTCGCAGACTTCCAGCCGCGCGGCGCAGTCGCGAGCAGCTATGGCCTCTTCATGGAGGACAAGGGCATCACCAAGCGTGCGACCGTGCTGATCGACAAGCAGGGCAAGGTTGCTTGGTTCAAGGAACACGACGGCGCCCGCAGCGACGAAGAGCTGCTGACAGCGTTGCGCAAGCTCGCCTGAAGCGCACGCTCGCACAGGGAGCATGCGCGGCCAGAACCTGCCGGCCATCCCGAGCGAGCCCAGGTAGCAATGACCGGACTGGCGGTAGCTGCAGAGGCACCCTATATTTCAAGCACGTACCGATCGAGGAAGCACAGATGATCACACTGACGCAAAAAGCATCCGAAAAAGTGAAGGAAATCCAAGGCGCAGAAGGCTTGCAGGGGCAAGGCCTGCGCCTGCGCGTGATCGGGGGCGGCTGCTCCGGCTTCACCTACGACCTCTTCTTCGACGACGAGGTCACGGACATGGATGAGAAGTTCGACTCGAACGGCATCCCGCTCTACATCGATCAGATGAGCCTGACCTACCTCGCGGGCACCGAGATCGACTACGTCGAAGGCCTCTACGGCGCTGGCTTCAAGTTCAACAACCCGGTCGCCAAGAGCACCTGCGGCTGTGGCTCCAGCTTCAGCGCCTGATCGTCCTGTACATCCGGCACTCTCTGCCTGATCCCCGCCCCAGTGGGCGCCGGGAGCGCCCGAGCTTGCGACCTCGGCGGGCACCTTGAGGTGTCTGCGACGAGCGCTGAAGAGCTGTCCAGAAATGGCTCATAGCGGCTTACGTCCTGCCAAAAAATCCTCGAAATACACGAGTATTCCTGCGGTTTTTTCTGCGGGCGCGCTCGCTCTGCGCCGATTTCTGGACAGCGTTGAGCCTTGCCTTGACTCCGTCCGCCCGGAGCATATGTTACGTTACGTTACTTTCCTAAGCAGGCGAGGTCTAGAGCATGCGCTTCACGAGCTTCGACCCAGAGGCGGCACTCTCGGAGTACATCGAGCGCGTCCGCAAGATCCCTCGGTTGGATCGCGAGCAAGAACATGCACTTGCGATCCTGGTCCGGGCCGGCGACCCGCACGCTGCGCACCGGTTGGTCGAGGCCAACCTGCGCTTCGTGGTGGCGATTGGTCTACAATACCGGCGCTACGGTATCCCGCTCGCTGAGCTGATCGCCGAGGGCAGCGTCGGTCTGCTCTTGGCCGTGAAGAAGTTCGATCCCGATCGCGGCACGCGCTTTGTGACCTACGCCGGCTACTGGATCCGCGCCTACGTGCTGGATCTGGTGGTGAAGTCTGCGAGCCTGGTGGGTGGCGGCTCGGGAGTGCTGCGCTCGAAACTCTACTTCCGACTGCGCCGCGAGCGCGCGCAGCTCTCCAACACCGAGCAGGACGCCAGCCGCGTGGTGGAAGAGCTGGCGCAGCGCTTCAAGGTCGACAACGAGCGCATGGTCAGCATGCTGCGGCAACTCGACGCGAAAGATGTGTCGCTCGACACCAGCGCACACGAAGGCTCAACCACGAGCTTGCTCGACAATCTGCGCGATGTTTCGCAGAACCAAGAGGATGCGCTAGCTGCGTCAGAGGAGCGGGACGGACTCTCCGGTCGCCTGGACCACGCCCTCGACACGCTGGACCGCCGCGAGCGCTACATCGTCGAGCAGCGCATCATGGGCGACAACGAAGTCTCGTTGGCAGAGCTAGGCCGTCGTTTGGGGGTCTCGCGCGAGCGCGCCCGCCAAATCGAAGTGCGCGCCAAGCGCAAGCTACGCAAACAGCTAGCCGCCGCGCAGCCAACAGCGGCATAGCGACCTCCCGCGCGGGCGAACTCGACAGCGCGGAAAACAGTGTCGCATGGATTGCGAGACGCGAGCGAGGCGCCGGCGGTTCCGAGGAGCGCGCGGAGCCTACTCTTGTAGGTGAGCACGCACCGCAGGAAGCGCCGGTGGATCGCGACGTGGATCGCGGTCCAGGCGACGCTGTTTCAGAAGGCAGCTTCCATGCCGGCGAAGGTCAGATCGATGTTCCAAAGGAACGTCGGGAACTGCAAGTCGAGCTCCGGCGCCATGAAGAAACCGAAGTTCTTCACGATGCGGTAGCGCAGCGCCAGACCCACGTTGCCGCCCTGCAGGCCGGACTTGATCCACGGTGCGATGGCAGCATTGCCGGTCGTCGGTGGCTGCGCTTGGATCTGCCCGAAGGTGCCGCCGAGAAAACCCGAGAGCATGAAACCAGTGCCCCTGGGACGGGTGAGGAGATACTCGATCCGTCCGCCCAGCAGCATGTGCGAGAACGTGCCGACGCCGGCAGCGAACTGAAAGCGCGTGATCAGCGCCAAGGACAAGCGCTGCGAAACGAAGTAGCCGAACGCGCCACGCAACGCGAGCCCCGGGACGAAGCCGGGCTTCTTGACGCGCACGCAATAGCGCGATGGAAATAGACCCATCTTGCCCGTCGGGTCTGGACCGGTGGCCACGTTGTCCTGGGGACACTCACCGGCGACTTGGCCTTCGGAGTCACTAGAATCCTGGTCAGGGACCCAAGCGGTCTCGGTCGCTGGATCCGGCAGGATGTTGCTTCCATCCTTCCGCGAGCCGGCGAAGAGAAAGCGCGTTGCGGGCACCGCCTTGCCGAGGGGATCCTGGACGTACCTGCCGGTGGTCTTGTCGACGAATACCAAGTTGTCTGGCGGATTGCGGTCCGCCAGCATGCCGGCCTGCACGTAGGTCATGCCGGCGGCCAGACCGAGCTGGAAGAACCCACGCTTGAAGTCCTTGGGGTTCGAATCTCGGCTCTCCCCGCTGGACGCGCCCCAGCCTGGCGGGAGCTCCGCGTCGGAGGCCGCGCTGGCTGAACCTCCGCCCTCCTCACTGGCTAGCTCTGTGCCACCTGCGCCGCGCAGCATGCACACCGAGTCGTCGCACTTGAGGCCGCTCTGGCACTCGGTGTCCTCGGAGCATTGCTCGCCGATGGCAGCTCTTCCGGCGCCTCCGCAACCCTTGACGCCGGGCGGGCACTCGCTCGATGCGCACGACGCAGGCGGCGGTGCGCCCGGCAGTGCGGCCTCAGGCTGCGTGCGCGTGGCCACCACCGGCACCTCGATCGGTTGCGCGGCGGATCCAGCCGAGCCCACGACGCGACCGCTGCTGCCAACGGCCTCGATGTAGTACTGGACTTTGGGTTCCCAGACATCGTTGCAGCTGAGCTGATAAGCAACGCCGCGCTGATACGAGAACATCGCGACGCGCTTCCACTGAGCCATGCCCATGCCCTTGTAGTAGAGGTACACGGACTGCGCGTGGGCGCTCGGGTTGACGTCGGCGTAGAGCGGCAGGGGCGTCTGAGCGAGTTGCTCCGCTGGCGAGTTGTGCGTGAGCGCTGCACCCATAGGCATGCTGCTGGCGGCGGCACCGGGTGAAACATTGGGCGAGCCTTTGTTCGCGCAGCCACTCTGCTGCACCTTCTGCTGCGCGACCTGGAACACGTTTTGGATGTCCGGCGTGCTGGTCAGCGGATCGAGCTGCACGCTCGGGTCCGCGCAGAGCGCGTCCATGAAGTACTTCACGCCACCGTCGTTGTCGCTCAAGCCACCGACATACACGATGGCGAGGTTGAGGTTGGTGTGCGCCAAGAGTGGGCCCGTGACTCCGCCCTCGGCGGCGACGCGCAACGCCTCCTCAAGCATGGACCCAGCCTTGTTGATGTCCATGCTGTTGTAGGCTTCCATCGCGCCGTGGTTGAGATCCTCAACCACCTGCTGCGGGGACTGCGCAGCGAAAGCCGGCAGCGGAAGCAACAGACTCGCCATCAACACCAGCACCAAGCGTTTTGCTCGCAGACCTCTCGTCATGACTTGCTCAACTCCTGCGCCTGCCCACGTTTGCGCCTGTCCAGGTTGATGTCCACACTTTGGGGCGACGGGTCTTCATAACGCCCGATCGGTGCGAACAAGCTCGATTCTTCGGTTGATAGCACGCCCCTGCGAAGTGCTGTTTGACTCTATGGGCCGTGTCTCACCATAACCCCGCGCCGTCAAGCGTGAGCGGTCGACTCCGTGTTCGCCGAAGTAGCGCAGAACGGCGTCTGCTTGCTCTTGCGAGAGCTTCAGGTTGTGCTCGTCGTTGCCTTGGCTATCGGTGTGACCAGCAATCTCCAGCTTGATTTGCCGCTGTTCCGTGAGAACTCGCACAACGACATCCAACGCTGGGAACGACACTGAACGGATGAGGGCCGTCCCACGCTGGAAGGCGATGGACGTTGCGAGCCGAAGCTCCCTTTCCGTGACGGTCACGCCGGGATAGTCCTTGCGCGGACAACCTTGGCTCTCGGCCACACCCGCTTCGTTGGGACAGTCGTCAGCAGGATCTTCGAAGCCGTCGTGATCGTTGTCAGGGTCGGGACAACCGTCGTTGTCCTCGAAGCCATCGAAGTCCTCGGGCTCGTTCGGACACTTGTCCGCTGCATCGGGGATCGTATCGCCATCGTTGTCGGGGTCGTTGCAGCCATCAGCATCGAGGTGCCCATCCCAGTCCTCACGCTCGTGCGGACAGCGGTCCTTCGCGTCGGGAATGCCATCGCCATCGCTGTCTTTGGCATCCGAGCGCGCGATCTCCGGCGCAGCTACGGCGGCCTGCTTGCAGCGCGCCGCTGGGCTCAGGATCCGCGCAGCCTTGGCGTTCGACTCGGCCACGATCACGTGTTCCTCGGCGCGCTCGGGATCGCCTTGGCCGAGCTCGATGCGCGCGAACACCAGGTTCGCTCGCGCCAGCGCCAGCTCTCGCGGCGCGCAGCGGTATGCGCCCAGGCGCGTCACTTCCTCGATGGCCCACTGCACACCATCGAGGCGTGCTCGCGTCACGTGCTGCCCTGCGCATCCGGCGCACGCAAAAGCCGAGCAGAGCGCGAGGGCCAACGCCCTCTGGGTAGCGTTCGATCGCATGAGCGGGCGGACTAGGCTCGGCATGCGGCTCGTCATCGCGCTACGCCCCCTCGACTGCCGAGCGCGAGGGCGCGCTTGGCGTAGGCTTCAGCGACGGAGGCCAGATCGATGGCGTCCTCGTAGGCTCCCTTCGAGGCTTCCTCGCGAGCCTTCGCAAGGTGCGCTTCCGCAAAGTAGATCTCGTAGGGAGCGTAGTAGATGGCGTTACCGCTGCGAGCTGCAGCCACCGCCCGGTCGGCCGCGTCGACTTCGAGGCTGTAGCTGATCGGGCCACAGGCGCAAAGTGGCACGAGCGACAAGAAAAAGAGCGCGCGGAGGCGATGTTCAGCGAACCGCGGCATGCCGGATCCTGTAGACGAGGAAGGCGGTGCCGGCCGCCAGCACCACACCCATGCTGACGGTGCCCTGCAGCAGCGTGCCTCCGTAGCTGGTGAGCCCGAAGCCACCACGGTATTGCCCGTACGTGCCAACCATACGCAACCGCTCCGGACAGACCAGCACGACCGAGACCGCCCCCAGCACCGTGAGCGCGAGTAGAGCGTGGGCGATGGCGCTGCGTTGCGTGCGGACCAGGCTCGCGCCGATCATGAAGCCAAGCACGCCGAGCAACGCCTCCAGCACGAAACCCAGGAGCGCCAGTGCCGACGGCACACGCCGCACGTCCACGAGGTAGAGCATGAACCAGTCCCCGTGGAAGACGTAGAAGTAGACGGAGATAGGCACGACCAAGAGGCCGAGAAACGCCAAGAGCACGCCGAAGCTACCGCTGAGCAGCGCGTGTCGCGGGCTCAGGCGCAGCTCATGCGCGCCCGTGAGTGCGGCAGCGACACCCATCCCAAACCCAAAGAGCAAGAACGACGTGAACGGCAAGGGGTCCCTCGAGGCGCGATGCTAGCGCGTCGGCAGCAATGCAGAGCGGTCTTATCGCAATTCGAGCAGATCGTCATCGGCCAGCGTCTTCGAAGCGGTGGTCAGCACGTCGACTGACACCACCACGTCGAGCTCCCGACCAGAGATGGACCCGTGGCAACCCCCGCAAACGCCGTTGAAGAGCCGGCGCGGGATCGACATCCGCACGCGCTCGCCAGGGTAGAATTGGAGCTCCTCGCGCTGCCGCACCGGCCCGGTGAAAGGGCCGCCCTCGCCGAACATGAGCGGCTTGCCGGCTGCATCGGCGGCCTCGACCGAGAACGGCATACCACCCGGCATGCGCACGCGCAGTGAGCCGTCGCTCTTGAGCGGAGCCGTGCCCATGGACCGCAGCTCCTGATAGAATTCGCCGAACTTGTCGGTGATCACGCCCTGCGGCAGGTCGGCAAACGTATGGGCGTCACTGGAGGGCGGACGCGACTCGTAGACCGTGACGTTCTGGAAGGCGAAGGGGATGGGCCGACCGACCCTGGTGTTCGAGAAGAGCAAGGTCGCGAGCATCTGCAGGTCGATGAACTTGACCACCGCGTCTTCTTGTCCGGGCTCGACGTGGGTGCTACCCGCGGCTTCGTCGATGCGTGACGTGAACACGCTGCGTCGCAAGCGCGCCCAGAGCGCGACCGGCTCCACCGCTATGCGCGCGGAGTCCTGCCAGAGCACACGCGGCGTGCTGCCGAGCGCGGTCGAAAGCTCGCACAGACCGTAGTGGCGCGTGCCCTGCTTGAGATCACCGGCGTTGAGATCGCAAGCCGCCAGCACCCGACCGCTCGGCAGCGGTGCGGGTGAACGGAATACGCCCGTGCTGCCACCGAAAGCACCGGGCACCGGCGTGGTGAGCGCGTGGAAGAACGCACGGTCGGCGGGGTCACGATCGCTCTGGTCGGGGCCGATGCTGCGGTTGATGACCACGATGGTTCCGCCGCCATCAACGGCATCGAGCGGCGCCGCGACCAGCATGAGATTGCGGTTTGGCAGCTCCGAAACCTCGGTCGCAGATTCGAAGCCCGCGCTCGGCCGCTGCCCAAAGAGCGGATGGTAGTCACCGCCATCCAGGTTGATGCGTCGCGCCGCGAACTGATGGAAGTCGAGCGCGCGCTTCTCCGTGGTCAAGATCACGCGACCATCCATCATGAAGGCCGGCGAGAGCTCCTGGTTTAGAAGGTAGGTGAGCTGTCGAACCTCGCCGGGCGCGCTTGGGTCGTAAACGTAGAGATTGGCGTTGGCGGCGAGCGAGGCGGGCGTGCGGGTCGGGCCTCGATAGTCGGTGCCGCCGTTCAGATTGCCACGCGTCGAAGCAAAGACCATGCGGCTGTCCGGCGCGTAGGTTGGATCGAAGTCGTGGATCAGGATGCCTTTGTCCTGCGTCGCCGAAGCGGCTAGCCCGGTGATTGGTCCGCAGCCGCTGGCATCCGCGTTCATCTCGTAGATCTGGAAGGGCTCTGCCTCCGCTTGCCGGACCGCGAAGGCGATGTGCTTGGCGTCCCACGACACCGCGGTGCCGCGAATGTCGAGCTGCGCGCCGAGCTGACAGCCGGCCAGGAGCGAGCGCGGCTGACCCAACTCGAGCTCACCTTGCGCGTTCTCGGTAGCATCGGCCCACATCAAGTCTGCGCCGGGCCGAAACGTCTCGAAGTCGGCGATGCCGCCCACACCTTCCGGCCGCGTCACGAAGACCACGCCTTTAGGCGTCGCGCTCGCCGGCAACTCGCCGCGCTCGATCGCAAGCCGACGTTCGAGTGCGTGCCAGTGTGCGAGCACGCAATACGCGGGGATCTTGTTCAGGTCGCCGTGCTCGACATCGACGCTGTCGCACTTCGTGGGATTGGCTTGGGTCGCCACCTTGGCACAGCCACCGAAGTCCTCGAAGAGCGCGCCACCGCGGTGCTGCACACCGCCGCCATCCAGCGTTGGAGGACAGAGGTTCTTCGCGATCAACCGGCTCTGATTGGGATCTTCGGAATCGAGCGCCAGCATGAGTCGCGACATGTCGTAGTTGCGACGAATGGCGACTGATGAGAACGCGCCGACCGACCCGCCACGCAGACGCAGGTCGTGGAACATCGCCGGCGAGTGGCAGTTGAGGAACATGCAGCCTTTGCGCACCAAGACCGGCTCGACGCGGTTTGCGAAGAAGCGCAGCCCTTCGTCGGCATCGCCGAAGCGGAGCACCTCAGGAGAGCGCTGCACCAGATCCTGCGCCCAGGAAAGCATGGTGCGGTAGTCGGGGTCGTCGATGCTGGCGATGACAGCGCCGCCTTCGTGGTAGACGCCGCCAGCGGACTGCGCGAGCGGACGGCGCAGCAACTCGGAGGAGGCTGCGACCTCGTCCAGGTGGCGCACCGTGAGCTCGTAGTTCCAGCGGCGCTCCTGATCGCTGCTGCCACAGGTCAGGTAGAGATCAGCCTGTGGCGTTCCGTGACAGACCGAGCTGGCGCAGCGCTTGGATAGAATCGGCTGCACCTCCCTGACGAAGCGTTCATACGACGCCGGATCGATGGGCGGTGAGGTGATGTCGATGCCCGGCCAGACGTCGATGGCGTGCGAGCAGGAGCCGTCGGAGGTGTGCAGCGCGCTGGTTGGGACGCCGCTGCGAAGATAGCCACCGTCGATCCACTGCTTGAGCGTCGCGTAGTTGCTCGAGCCCTGCGCCACCGCGCCGTCGCCACCGCCGTGCCGCACGTCGGTGGTGACGGTCACGCGCCGCGTCTCCGGATGCGCCGGATCGGGCGGGTCGATGGTGCGGACGTCGATCTGCACCGGTGTGCCGGCCTTGAGCAGGAGCACGCCGACCGGATACGGCCCGTACGCATGCAGCACGTCGGACCTGCGCAAGAGCGAGTCGTAGGAAGTCAGGTCCAAGTTGCCGAGCGCGAAACCATGCCCGTTGTCGACGTGACAGCCGGTGGTCTGCCGCTGACAGCCGACGTCCAAGATCGGCGCGATCCGAGCTTCGTAGAACGAAAACGGTGCCGCGTTTTGCTGCTGGCAACCTGCAAGCCCAAGCAAGAGCAGCAACGCGCCGAGCCAGAGCGAGCCGTGCTGCGAGTCGATGCGCCGGTCGGCCGTGTTCTTCATATCACGAAGTCTACCCGTGGAATGAGGCACGTTGAACCCACCTGTGTACCAACACCCCGATCAGCACCCAAGAGAGCCCAACTCAAGAGCTGTCGAAAAATGGCTCATAGCGGCTTGCGTCCTGTGAAAAGATCCTCGAAATACGCGAGTATTCCTGCGGTTTCTTCTGCGGGCGCGCTCGCTCTGCGCCGATTTTTCGACAGCTCTTCAGTGCGGGTGCATCCGCGCCGCGATGTCGATCGCATCGAGCACGCCGTCGCTCTTCTCAGTCTTGCGCGCCGCTTCGAGGGCCGAAGCGACGCCTTCTCCACCGAGCTGACCCAGCGCGAACGCTGCTGCCTGACGCACCGCCGGGCTCTGGTCCGTCATGAGCAGTCCGAAGAGCGGCTGCCGAGCGTCGGAGACGCCGAGCGCGCCGGACAGCTGGGCCGCCGCGCGCCGCACCTGCGTGTCATCGTCCGCCAGCCGGCCGATCAGCGCCGCGTCATTGCGGAAGAAATTCACCTTCAGCACCTGTTCGAGCGCCACCAAGCGCACGCCAGCGTCCGGATCCGAGAGCGCTGCGGCCAACGCATCGTTGCCGCCCACCGCATCGAGGCGCCCGAGCGCGCGCACGGCAGACCGTCGCACTGAAACCTCCTGGTCGCTCTTTGCGGCCTGCGCGAGCGAGTCGAGGCCGTGCGGATCGAGGAACTCACCGAGCGCCTGCGCGGCCCGCTCACGCTGCACGGGATCGGGATCGCTCTGCACCACGCTCTGCATGCGCACCATGACTGCGCCGAAGCCAAAGGAGCGCCGGCGCAGCCACCATGCAGCGATCTCGCGCACCTGTGCATCGCTGCTCGACAAGAGTTTGTCCGCAAGGAGTGGGATGCACTCGAAGCACTCCACGCGCTCGCCATGCTCGAGCATGGTGTAGAGCGCCGTGGGCGTCGCGCTCTTGATGGCGTTGACCAAGCGCTCCCGCGTCGGTGCCGCCGTGCCGGGCGAGAGCTCTCCGGCCACTTTGTCGTAGACGACGCCTGAAGCGGGAACCTGCGCCGCCGCCGTCAGCGGCAGCAACGTGACCAACGAGAGCCCCAGCCACAAGTGCGTCAGCAGGACCAGTCGTGCATGGAGCGGGTTCATGGATACACCATCCCTGGTCCCGGCGCGGAAGCTTGCGCCGCCGCTCCCGAGAGCCAATGCGCGGAGCTGTCGATGTTGCGTCGCGAGAAGTACTGGCCGCCGAGGTCCGCCATCCGGATCAGCATGAGCCGCTCGCTCGATGTCAGATTCACGCCGACGTCTTCGGGATGCGGCGGCGACTTCCACGCCCACTCCTTGCCGGCCCGAGCGTCGCTCGGTGTGGCGTTGAGCTTCTCGATCAGCTTGCTCTGACGCGCCGAACCCGGCACCACCCAATCCGGCGGCAGGTCCCCTTCGACTCGGCTGTTGGAGGTCATGGCCGTCGGATAGAGGAGCGAGACATAGGACGCCGGATAGGTGACGACCCGTCGCTCGTAGTAGGTCTCGACCGGCGCCGACGTCAGCAGCAGATACGGAATGTCGTAGCTGGTGGGCGGGAGGGTCGGGTCCAGGTTTGGAATCGTGACCCTGTAGTGGCGCCCCGCAAAGGGATCGTGGCTGCCGCCGTCGTGGCAGGAGACGCACTTGGCGTCGAAGATATCCTGCACGTTGCCGCCGTTGGCTGCGCCCGCCCAGGGTAGCTCGGTGCGATCTACGACTGCGACCTGCGAATAGTCCTTGTCTGCTAGCGGCAGCTGCTGGGCCAGGGTGGCGCCCTGCGTGGCCGAAGCCGCTTGCGAGCGCGATTCGTGACAGCCGCCGCAGGTGCGATTCTCGCCGGGCATGGTTTGAATCCAGAGCATCTCGTTGCGGATGGCCATCCCGAAACGGTCGACGGCTTGCAGGTGATAAGGCAGGTAGGGGATGACCGCTGCCTCCCACGACTTGTCCTTCTGCACATCCACCTCCGCCAAGATCGCTGCACCTTCGTGCACGGTCAGCCCGAACTCGCGCACCGAACCGACCTCCGAGGAGAAGCCTTCGACGATGCGCACCTTCTCGGTCTGTCCGAGCGCCGTCGAGAGCGGCATCCCGTCTGCGAACTGCCCGCCGCTCACGTTCTCGTCGAGGGAAGTCGAGGTGATGTCGATCGAACCGATGATGGCCGCCTTACCACCGAAGGGTGCGCTTGCGGCACCATCCGGCAACGAGAGTCGGCCGGCGCGCACGGGCGGTGTTACGCGTGGCGCGACCGGCATCGCATACATGTCCCAGGTATTCGGGTCGTCATAGACGCGCACCCGCTCGTCGGTCTTGGGATCGTAGAGATAGATGCCGAACTGGGGCGCGGTGTTGGAGATCTCGTTGCGGTCACTGACATCGCCATCGGCCCAGCTCACCAGCAAGCGGCTGTCGGCGAGCGCGAAGGGCGTGCGGTAACGCCCTACCCCACTCGGCACGAGCGCCTCGCGACTCAGCGGCACGCGCGGCGTGAGCGACGTGAAGCTGGCGGTCTGCTCGTCGAGGCTGGATGAGCCTTGGTGCGCGCGCGCGTCGATTTTCATGACCGCGCCTGCTTGAATGGTGCCTTCCCGAGACGTCGCAATGCCGAGGAACACGCCTGTCGAGACTTCGCGCACCTGCACCAGGCTGTTGAAGTCTTTGCCGTGCTGGCCGGCCAACGCGAGCATGTCCGTGCAGTCCGGGTTCATCCGAAAGAGCTTCACGTCGTTGATGGGTCCTAGGTGCTCCCAGCGCGAATAGCCGATGGTGCCGTTGTCGAGCAGGAAGGGGTCGGCTACGTGTGAGAGGTTCTGGGCGCAGAGGCGTCGATCCGCATCACCGGAGATGGAAGAGATGCTGCCGATCTGCGTGACCTCGCGGCCGTGGTTGTATTCGTCCGCGCGCGTGCCGAGCGGCGTGTAGCTCTGGTTCGTAACGAAGGCGATGCGATCGCCAGGCACGAAGATCGGCCGCACGTCATCGTGCATGCCGAAGGTGAGCTGTTTGACTCTTCCGCTGCCATCGGTGTTCGCAACGTAGAGATGGTAGTGGCCGTCATCGTCCTTGTGACGCATCGAGAACACCACGCTCTTGGCGTCGAACGCGAGGTCTAGCCCAGCGATGTCGACACCCTTGAAGGCCGCCGTGAGCTCTCTCTGCGCGCCGTCGGGCGTCGGTGGCGTCAACACGAACACACCGCCGCCCGGCGTGTAGCGCAAGTAGTCGACGACGCGTCCGGAGCCGCCCGCCACGTTGTGGGTGCCATCACTCTGCAGATACGCGCGCTTCGCGAAGACGATCGACTCCACGCCAGGCAGCACGCCCTGCCCTTGCGTCCCAACCTGACAGGCCAGCAAGAGCCCGACGCCGAGCAGCGCCGGCCAATGTTCGATGCGCATGTTGATGACGCCTCCGTTCGGGTTCGCAGCAAGTTCTGCGCCAGCATGCAGGCTTCGAAAAGCGCTGCTTTCCAGGGGAATCTGCGACGCCATCGCGCTCGCTTGGGGGTTCGGGCCCCCAGGCCGGGGCCGACAGGCCCCAAACCCGACACGCCGCGTCGCAGAACGCAGCTGCGCGAGCGCCAGCCACCTGCCGCCATCAGCTGCACGCTCAGAGCGCGAGCACGCGATCGATCCAAGCCGCGAAGTCGGGCGAAGCGAAGAGCGGCCGCAGGGTGGCGTCACCGCGTTCGATGAGGTGCGTGCGCACCTGCACGAGCAACCCGGCTTCCTCCAGGAGCTCTCGCACGCTGCGTTCGCCTTCCAGCACGAGCACTGCCTGCACTTCCGCTTCGACGATCGTGCGCCACAGCTCGCGCGCCAGGTCGTGCTCGATGATGGGCGCTGAGAGCGCGATGGCCTCACGCAGTGGCAGCCGGTCGAGGTCGTCGAGAATCGTCGAGATGGGCGTCTTGAGGACTTGGTCGAGCACCGAGCGCGCCAGGCCCTCGATCAGCGCAGCGGCCTCCGGCGCAGCCAGGCGAGTGGCGATGGCGCGCTGCAAGCTGGCCACCGCGCCTTGACTGTAGTCGCGGGCCGCTTCGCGAAGGCGCGCCTCGATGTCGACGCCGAGGCCATCCGCCACGCTCTTGCCGAGGTTCAGCATGCGCTCGCCAGCGCCGCGGCCCAGGCGGCCCACCAGCCCGGCGGCTGCTCCGACGGCGCTCGCTGCACCAGGCTCACGCCCGACTCCCGGCACGCGCCCTGCAAAACTGACGAAGACTTCCTGCAGTGCCGGCGAAAGCAGCGCCCGCAGCTTGTCGCGGTCGAGCGCGCCGCGCAGCCACGCAAAGCGAGGCCCATCGCGCTTGGTCACCAGCGCATCGATGCGCAGACGAGCTGCTTCCGGCACGGCGTCGCCCACGCGCTCGTTCCCGCGCGCCAACGCTCCACGCACACGCGCAAGGCCGGGCAACACGTGTCGCTCGACCACGCGCTCGACGTTGCCTCGCGCCAGCGCCGACACCAAGAGCGAGGTCACCGCTTCGACGTCGAGGAAGGCAGAAAGCGGCTCGCCAAGCAGGTGATCGACGGCGAGCTCCACGCCCGCGCGCCGCAGCGCACTTTCCTGCGCACCCATTGCTGCAACAATTCGTTCTCGCTGAGTCATGGATTCGGGACGCTACCCTGCGACGCGCGATTCGCCCACTACACTTGTGCGCGCCTGGGAAAGGATCATGGCGAGAGTGGGTCGGCTCGTCCACTGACACTGAGTTCCTGCGCGGATCACGTAGGGTGCGCTCGTGTGCGCGGCGTGCAGACATGCGTGCGACGAAAGAGTAGCGCGCGCAAAGGTGCGCGCTTTCGCGGCGCGGCGACGGTCGCTATGATCTAGCGTCTGTGACCAGCAAAGATCTCCTGGGGGCAATTCTGGCGGACATGCGAGCACGTGGCTCGGTGGACGAGATTGCGCCCGAGCTCACCGAAGAGCTGCACTGGCTACGCCTCGCTGTCCAGCACTCACCCGACACGGTCGTCGTACTCGCCGCCGATGGCACTGTCGTCTACGCCAATCACATGGGTGGACGCGCCGATCCGGCGACCATGCTCTATCGCGACGTCGCGGAGCTGGTCCCGAAGGAGCAGCTGCCGGCCTGGCGCGCAGCTCTGGCCGCCGCCGTGGCCAGCCGTGAGCCGCAAGCGTTCGAGATTTCGAGCATCAGCGGCTACGCGTGGCTCACTCGGCTGGTTCCTATCGCGGTGGATGGCCGCGTCACCTCGGTGCTTTGCATAGGCAGCGATCTCTCCGCGCTGCGACGCGCCGAGACCGAGCTCGCGCAGAAGAAGCAGGAGCTCGCCACCGCACTGGATGCCTCCGCGCTCGGCTTGTGGCGCTGGGAAGTCGCGCTCGATCAGCTCACGCTGGACGCCACCGCCCGCACACACCTCGGGATCACGGAACCGGCGCCCCTCCGCATGGCGCACTTCACCGAGCGCGTCCACGCCGACGACCTGCAGCGCGTCAGCGCCACCATCAAGCGCGTGCTGCGCACCGGACAATGGGAAGACACCGAAGCGCGCGTGGTCGGCCGCGACGGTGTGCAACGCTGGGTGCTGGTGCGGGGACGCGTAGAGAAGGATGAGGCCGGTGCGGTGCGAGAGCTCTTGGGTGGCATCTTGGACATCACCCGAGCCAAAGCGCTGGAAGCGCAGCTGAGGCAATCGCAGAAGCTGGATGCGGTCGGACAGCTCGCCGGTGGCATTGCACATGACTTCAACAATCTCGTGCTCTCCATCGGCATGAATGCCGACTTGGCGATGAGCGACCCGGCGGCGGCCGCAGCGGCACTCGACAACATCCGACTCGCCGCCCGCCGTGCCGCCGATCTCACCCGGCGCCTGCTCTCCTTCAGTCGGCAACAACCGTTCAATGTGCAAGCGCTGGACGCGAACGAAGTCGTGACGGATCTCTTGCGCATGCTCCGGCGCCTTTTGCCCGAGAGCATCGATGTCCAGCTGCATCTGGCCGCCGACAAGCCGCGCATCCTTGGGGACCGCGCCGGATTCGAACAGATCGTGTCGAACCTCTGCCTCAATGCGCGAGACGCCATGCCCGAAGGCGGCCAAGTGCACGTGACGACGCAGAGCGTGGCGGTGAACGCGCGCGAGTGCGAGCTGCTGCCGGGCCTTCGCGAAGGACGCTATGTGCTGCTGACGGTCGCGGACACCGGAACGGGGATCACCAGCGAAGTGCGGGAGCGGATGTTCGAACCCTTCTTCACGACCAAAGAGCAGGGCAAGGGCACCGGCCTCGGACTCTCGGCGGTGCACGGGATCGTCCAGCAACACCGTGGCGCGATCCATGTCGAGAGCAGAGAGGCACGTGGCTCGACCTTCAAGGTCTACCTGCCAGTCGCCGAACGTGCCATCGCCTCGGAGCGCGCACCGAATGCCGAAATTGAGCCTCCGGGCGGCACGGAGACCGTGCTGATCGCGGAAGACGAGGCGCTAGTGCGGTCGGTCATGGTGCGCATCCTGCAACGCGCCGGCTACAAAGTGCTCGTCTGCAACGATGGCATCGACGCGCTGGAGGTCTTCCGAGCCCA
>JADGRG010000313.1 GCA_017881145.1 Sandaracinaceae bacterium
CGATGGCCCTCCGATGGAGCGTAGGGCCCGTGCACACGAAACCCATAGCGCTGACCCGGTCCGACCCCCGGCACGTAGCCGTGCCACACGCCATCGGGGTGGGCGGGCAGGCCGATGCGCGCGCTTTCGGTCTGCGCGTCGTCGAAGAGGCAGAGCTCGACATAGGTCGCGTGTTCCGAGTAGAGCGCAAAGTTCGTACCCTGCCCGTCCCAATGCGCGCCCTGCGGTTTGGGGCGGCCGGGCGAAACACCGGTCAATGCGGCGGGGTAACGAAGCATGGTCTCTGGTATAACGCTTAGCCGAAGTCGGCAGCAGGGCGAAAGTGAGTCCTGCCCAAAAGGGAGTTTCATGTCCGAGCTACGCGATCGTCTGCTGCGCCTTTCCCAGAACCTGTGGTGGAGTTGGAACGAAGACCTCGACGGGATCTTCCGTGCCATCGACCGAGAGCTGTGGCGCGAGGTGAACCACAACCCGATCGAGTTCCTGAAGCGCGTCCCCTCCACGGCGCTCGCCACCAAGGACAAGGACGCCAGCATCCTGGCGCAGACCATCCGCGCGGAGAAGCACCTCGAAGACTACGTGAAGAGCGAGTCTCACTGGACGAGCTGGAACGCGCCAGCGCTCACCTCGTGCCCGGTCGCCTACTTCAGCTTCGAGTTCTGTATCCACGAATCGCTGCCCATTTACTCGGGCGGCCTCGGCGTGCTGGCAGGCGATCATCTCAAAGCGTGCTCCGATCTCGGCGTGCCGGCCTACGGTGTGACGCTGCTCTACCGCCAGGGCTACTTCCACCAACGCATTGATGCCGAGGGCCGGCAGACCGAGGTCTACGAAGATCTCGACGCCACCACCGTCCCGATCGAGCCGGTGCGTGGGCCCGACGGCGAAATCCTGACCGTCACGATCCCGGTTGCCCAGGAAGTCCTGGTGGCCGAGATCTGGCGCGCGCGGGTCGGCCGCTGCGATCTCATCTTGCTCAACCTCTGCGAGCAGCAAGACAGCTCGGCCTCCGCGCGCGTGTTTCGTCTCTATGGCGGCGACAAGACCACGCGGCTTCTGCAGGAGCTCGCCCTCGGAGTCGGCGGTTACCGCGCGCTGCGCAAGCTCGGCGTGCGTCCAGGGGTGCTGCACCTCAACGAAGGCCACTGCGCCTTCGCCACGCTCGAAGCCATCGCCGAGCGGATGGAGAAGACCGGCCTGCCCTTCCACCAGGCGGCCGACGACGTCGCCGAATCCACCGTGTTCACGACCCACACGCCGGTGGCCGCCGGCCACGATTTCTTCGAGGCCGGCCACGCCCTGCACTACCTGCGCCCGATGCAGGCTCGGCTAGGGCTCTCCGATCACGAGCTGCTTGGCCTCGGCCGTGTGAATCCGCAGAACCCAAACGAAGAGTTCTGCATGACGGTGCTGGCGCTCAAGCTCTCGCGCCGCGCCAACGCGGTGAGCTCGCTGCACGGCATCGTCTCGCGCCGCATGTGGCAAGGCCTGTGGCCCGATCGCCGTCCATCCGAGGTGCCGATCGGCCACATCACCAACGGTGCGCACGTCGACACTTGGCTCGCCGACGAGCTCAAGCAGCTCTACGGCGATTGCCTCGGCTCGGACTGGCGCAATCACGTCTGCGATCCGGTGCGCTGGCGGCAGATCGAGAAGCTCGACGAGTTCCAGCTCTGGAGCATCAAGGTGATCCTCAAGCAGCGTTTGCTCGATTTCGTGGTGCGACGCCTGCAATCACAGCGCGAGCGCCTGGGCGACGACACGCCGCTGCCGAACCTGCGAACCGACGTGTTCACGATCGGTTTTGCGCGACGCTTTGCTGCATATAAGCGCGCGACACTCTTCTTCCAGGACTACGACCGCGCCAAGCGCTTGCTGACCAACCCTGACCGCCCCGTGCAGATCATCCTGGCAGGCAAGTCGCATCCGGCGGACGAGCCTGGCAAGGCCCTCCTGCAGCGGCTGCACGAG
Source organism: Sandaracinaceae bacterium (assembly GCA_017881145.1). Lineage (GTDB taxonomy): Bacteria > Myxococcota_A > Polyangia > Polyangiales > JAFGIB01 > JADGRF01. Next base: position 1,972 of record JADGRG010000313.1, read on the forward strand.
CTGAGCCGCGATCCCGACTTGCGCGACCACGTGGTGCTGCTGGAAGACCACGACAAGAACGTCAGTCGACACATGCTCGAAGGCTGTGACCTCTGGTTGAACAGCCCGCGTCGACCGCTCGAAGCCTGCGGCACCAGCGGCATGAAAGCCGTGTTCAACGGCACGCTCAACTGCTCCACGCTCGACGGCTGGTGGGACGAAGCCTACGACACGCGCAATGGCTTCGCCTTCGGCGACGGCGCGGTGTTTGCCGATCCGGCACAGCAAGACAAGCACGACGCAGACGGGCTGATGGACGTCCTCACCGGCCGCGTCTTACCGCTCTTCTACGACCGCAACGGGCAGCGCATTCCACTGCAGTGGCTGCGGATGGTGAAGCACGCGCTCAAGACGCTGGCTTGGCGCTACAACGCCGACCGCATGGTGATGGATTACACCCACCACATGTACCTGCCGGCCTCAGGTACACAGACCGCACGCGTCTTGTTCTGATCACGGCAACTCCCGTGCTAGCCTTCTCGCCGCATCGCATCACGCGGAGCAACGGAGAATTCGTGACCAGCGGCAAAAGCGGCTCGCGACTTACCAGCGACGACCTGCACCTCTACAACGAGGGCACGCACTATCGACTCTACGACAAGCTCGGGGCGCACCCGTGCGTCGTCGATGGGAGAGCCGGCACCTATTTCGCGGTCTGGGCGCCGAACGCCGAGCGCGTTTCGGTAAGGGGCGACTGGAACGGTTGGAGCGCCGAGGCAGATAGCCTGGCACCGCGCGAGAGCTCCGGCATCTGGGAAGGCTTCATTCCAAGCGTCGCGCAGGGCGCGCACTACAAGTTCCACATCCGCTCGCGCTTGCACGGCCACACAGTGGACAAGGCCGATCCGGTCGGCTTCCACCACGAGACACCGTCGCGCACTGCGTCGATCGTCTGGCCGCTCGACTATGCGTGGGGCGACGCGACTTGGATGACGGAGCGCGCAGGCCGCAACGCGCTTTCAGCGCCGATGTCCATCTACGAGCTGCATCTCGGCTCGTTCATGCACATCCCCGAGGATGGAAATCGCACGCTCAGCTATCGCGAGCTCGCACCGCGGTTGTGCGAATACGTCAAGCGCTTGGGCTTCACGCACGTCGAGCTGATGCCCGTGATGGAGCATCCCTTCTCGGGCTCGTGGGGCTACCAGGTAACTGGCTACTTCGCACCGACCAGTCGCTACGGCACGCCGCAAGACTTCATGTATCTGGTGGACCAACTCCACCAAAACCAGATCGGCGTGATTCTCGACTGGGTGCCCGCGCACTTCCCCACCGACGAGCACGGCCTTGGTTACTTCGACGGGACGCATCTCTACGAACACGCCGATGCGCGCCTGGGCTTCCATCCCGACTGGAAGAGCTACATCTTCAACTACGGTCGCAACGAGGTCCGCTCGTTCTTGATCTCGAACGCGCTCTTCTGGCTCGACAAGTATCACGCCGACGGTCTGCGCGTGGACGGTGTGGCCTCGATGCTCTACCGCGACTACTCCCGCAAGCATGGCGAGTGGATCCCCAACGCGCACGGTGGCCGTGAGAACCTCGACGCCGTCAGCTTCCTGCAGGACCTGAACAAGGCGGTTTACAAGTTCCACCCCGACACGCAGACCATCGCCGAGGAATCGACGGCCTGGCCGATGGTGTCTCGGCCCACCTACCTCGGTGGGCTCGGCTTCGGTCTGAAGTGGGACATGGGCTTCATGCACGACACGCTCAGCTACTTCGAGCGCGAGCCCGTGCACCGCAAGTTCCATCATGGCGAGCTGACCTTCCGCTCGCTCTACGCTTTCCAGGAGAACTTCGTGCTACCGCTTTCACACGATGAAGTCGTGCACGGCAAAGGCTCACTCCTGCAGAAGATGCCCGGTGACCGCTGGCAGAAGTTCGCGAACCTGCGCTCGCTGCTCAGCTATATGTATGCGCAACCCGGCAAGAAGTTGCTCTTCATGGGCGGCGAGTTCGGACAGCCCGGCGAGTGGCAACACGAGCGCAGCCTCGACTGGCACCTTACACACGAGCCTCTGCACGCGGGGATGCAGGAGCTCGTGAGGGACCTCAACCGTCTGCATCGCGACGAGCCCGCGCTGCATCAGCGCGACTCCGAAAGCGCAGGTTTCACCTACATCGAAGCCAACGACAGCGAGCAGAGCATCTTTTCGTTCGCGCGCATCGGCAACCACCCGAACGAAGAAGTCATCGCGCTCTTCAACTGCACGCCTGTCCCACGCTACGACTATCGCATCGGCGTGAACGCAGAAGGCTCGTGGCAGGAGCTGCTGAACACCGACGCGACCAGCTATGGCGGCAGCGGGATTGGCAACCTCGGCCAGGTACACACGCAGCATGTCGCGTCACATGGCCGCAAGGCATCGCTCTGCCTCACACTGCCACCGCTGGGCGCAGTCTTCCTCGGCAGCCCCACCCGCCGGCGCTGACCCGGCATTCGTTCCTGTTTAGCGCGCGGCGCCGACACGGCGCATCGCCATGCGGATGTAGGGGTTGGTGTTTCGCTGCTCGGCCATGGTGGCCGTGGGCGTCTGCCCGTAGTCGTGGCCGGGGTGCAGAACCACGTCGTCCGGCAGCTTGGCCAAGGTGCGTAGACTCTCTTCCATCTGCGCGGGATCACCGCCAGGCAAATCGACGCGACCACAAGCGTCGACGAAGAGGGTGTCGCCCGCGACCAGCTTGTTGCGAACCAGGAAGCACTGGCTGCCCGGCGTGTGCCCGGGCGTGTGGATGAGCTGAATCGACACATCGCCGACTTCCACCAGATCTCCGGCTTCGTGACGCACCAGGTCACTCTCCGCCAGCCCGGTGATTTTTTTCAGTCCGTCGGCTTCGATCTTGTTGACGTGGATGCGCGCGTCGGCCTTCCCGACCAACTCGGCAACGCCTCCAGGCACCTCGAAGGCGCCCATCGTTCCGCCCACGTGATCGGGGTGGTAGTGCGTGACGAGCGCGCCGACCACTCGCATGTCGGCTTGCGCCGCAAGCGCCAGCAGCGCATCGGTGTCCCACGCGGGGTCGACAATCAGGCACTCGCGCGTACGCTGGCTGCCGATCAGATAGACGAAGTTCTGCATCGGCCCGATGCGGACCTGTCGGAAGTAGAGATCCTCGTTGTGGTTCACGAGCCTTCCCTCCCAGGAGAATGCACCCGCGTCAAGCCCGAACCCGGCTCTTCAGACCGGCGCGTAACGCGTGCGAGGCAGGTTGCGCTCGTTCCAGCGCCTCACGTGCGGCGGCTCGTCATCCAACCAGAACGCCTCGTTGCCGGTGACCACCAAGATCTCTTCCCACTTCGAGCCAACCGGACCTTTACCGAGATGTGGCTCGACGGCCCAGAACCCTTCGGTAACCGGCACATCGGACTCGGGACGGTCGTTCCACAGCGGCCACTTCTCCGCCTTGCCGAAGAGCTGCGCCGCACCTATTCCGCCGGCGATGCCTTGAACCGCGCCAAGCCCAAGCCCGCCCAGGAAGAGACGCCGCCCCGCATTATTTGGCAAGCGCATCACCTGGTGCGCCAGCACCTGACCCGGATACGCCTTGTGCCGCGTCTCGTAGCCTTGGCGCGCAGCCAGTGCATCGACCGCGAGATAGATAGCCCGTGCAGTCCTGCGCTGCTTGACCAGCTCCAGGATCAAGTCGCGATAGGGCTTGAGGTCATCCTGGATCTTTTCCCAAACCGGGTTCTCTCCGAGGCAGAAGCCGTAGCCGATGTCGGCGCAGTAGCCATCCACGCTCGGGCCGACGTCGAGAATCACCGGCATGCCTGGCTCCAGGCGACGCCGCGTGGGCGCGAACTTGAGGTGGTTCCAACGACCGCTGAAGCTCGTTCGATCGCCGAACCATGCGAAGGGAAGATGGAAGTATTCACTGACCCCGTGGTCCTTGAGCCAGCGCCGCATCATCTCGGACACCACGCGTTCAGTCATGCCGACACGCACCTCGCGCTGCACGGCCTCGACGCAGCGATAGGCGAGCTTCTGGATGGCGCGAAAGCGCGAGATATCATCGGGTGTGACCGTCACGGTTGCCCTCCTGCCAGCGCGTATCCTGTTCCTGTCAGGCGAGGAAACGCAACCAGCGTGCGCTGGCCGATCGTGTCGTAACCCTCCGCCAAGCAGGTGGCGAGCATTGGACAAGCCAGAGCCGCTGCCTTAGATACACAAGGCGAGCCATGACCAAACCGGTGCAACCCAAGAAAGTGCGCGACATCGCGATTCTCGGTGCACCCACCGAGGACGGCCGGGGCGCTCAACTGCTGCGGGTGCGAGAAGGCCAAGTCAGCACCGGCGAGCTGCGTCCCGTGAAGGAGGGCCAGCCGATCACCGGGAGCGAAGTGGTGAGACTGCATCCGCTCGACGAGAGCAAGCGCATCTGCGAGGTCGAAGTCCTGCATGCGCCAGCAAGCGAGAAGCGCACCGAGCAAGCAGGCACGACGCTGGCGCGGCCAGCTCGCATCGCGACCAAGAGCTACCGCAAGAACTGGAGCACCATCTTCGAAGCCAAGCGCAAGAAACGCCCAGGCAACGATTGGTCGGTGAACTGATCCCGGCCTCTGCAAACGGCGGTCGAGCGACGTCGAGCGGTGTCGACACAACGGGAGCGAGCTCAAGTCAAGAGCTGTCCAGAAATCGGCGCAGAGCGAGCGCGCCCGCAGAAAAAACCGCAGGAATACTCGTGTATTTCGAGGATTTTTTGGCAGGACGTAAGCCGCTATGAGCCATTTCTGGACGGCTCTTCAGGACATGAAGAGCTTGTGCTGCATGCGCAGGCTCTCGCGCTGGACAGCGGGACGCATTGATTTTCAACCAACTCACCGCCCACCCGCACTTACGTGTGAAGGCGTATGCTCACGCCTCGCCTGCTCACGGAGGATCCGACATGGCTCGATTCGCATTCAGAAACACGCTTGTCTGCTTGCTGCTCGCGCTGCTGGCGACAGTGACGGGTTGTGGCGGCACCAGCACGAAGTCTACGGCTGGCACACCTCGGATCTGCAGCGTCGGTACCACCTACACCTGTATCGCGCCGCGTGGCTGCGCCGGATTGCAGCGCTGCTCGGCAGACGGAGCCAGTTATACGGTCTGCGACTGCAACCTGGTATCCATCCACTGGGATGGCGGCGCAGCGAACGGCGGCGCAGCGGACGGCGGCACGGCGGACGCTGGTGGAGTGCCGGACTCGGGACGCAAGGCGCTCGACGCAGGTGTTGATGCGGCGATTCCTGGCCAGGAGATCTGCGACAACGGCAAGGACGACAACGGCGACGGCAAGGTCGACTGTGCCGACAGCGCCTGCGCCCAGCTCGAATGCGTGCCCGCAGCGCCCACCGACTGGCAAGGACCTGTCGCACTCTTCGTCGGCACCGACGCGGCCCAGAGCTGCGCAGCTGCCTACGCGACCGCGGCGATCAACGGCGGATCTGCCGCAAGCGGCGCACCCGCCACCTGCTCGAGCTGCCAGTGCACGGCGCCCAGTGCCTGTGCAAGCTTCCTAGACTTCCGGGTCAGCGCCGCCAACAGCTGTGGCGCAGCCTCGGCGTGCACAACTCCGGTCAACGCGCAGTGCACGGAGCTCACGTCGTGTCTGACCGGAGAGCCTACCGTCTCGCTCGAAGCGCGACTACCGGCTGGACAAGCTGGATGTACGGCATCGGCCGCTGCGCCGGTCGTGCCAGCTGCGAGCTGGTCGGTGCGGACGCTAGCCTGCGCGGCACCACACCTCGGTGCTGGCTGCCAAGTCAGCGAGGTCTGCGCACCACGGCCGCCGGCGACACCGTTTCTGCAACAGCTCTGCATCTACAAATCGGGCGACGTGGCGTGCCCGGCAGAGCACTACACGGAAAAGCGTGTGGTAGCTACGAAGCTGAGCGACAGCCGAAGCTGCGCACCATGTAGCTGCAGCGTGAGCGGCTGCAGCTACAAGTGGCAGACCTTCGATCCGAGCGACACGAGCTGCACCTCGCCCATGCTCACGCAAGCCGGAGGCCAGTGCATACAGATCAGCCCGGTCAGCAACAAGCTGCGGCTGGGAGTCGGGATATCGGGCATACCTCAGTGCGCGGTGAGCGGCGGCACCGCCCAAGGCACCGTGAGCGCGGACGACCCGGTCACCGTGTGCTGTGAACCGTGAGCGCGGTACGGCGCGCGGCCTGCCGGCTCTTGGTGTAGCCTGCACACGTTTTTTCGGGAGCACTGACAGGCAGGAGAGTGAGTGGCATGGCGATCGATCTGAGCAGCGTGGGACAGAGCGTCGGACCAGTGAAACAGAAGTACGACTGGCGCGATGTCGCGCTCTACGCGCTCGCTCTGGGCGCCGGCACCGAGGATCTCGGCTACGTGCTCGACAACCCGGCGCCCAAGGTGCTTCCGACCTTCGGCGTCATCCCCGCCTTCGAGCCAGTCTTCGCCGTCGGCCGCGCCACGGGCGGCGATCTGCTGCAGCTCCTGCACACGGCGCAACGCATCGAGTTGGTTCGGCCCTTTCCGCCGCAAGGTGAGCTCAGCACCCGCGCCAAGATCCGCGGCATCTGGGACATGAAGATCGGCGCGCTGATGTTGGTGGACACGGAGACCGAGGTGAACGGCGCCCTGACTTGCCGCACCACTTGGCAGCTCTTGTTCCGAGGCGCGGGCGGCTTCGGCGGCGAGCGTCCGCCGGCGGGGCTCCGCACCAGGCCCCCGAAGGACCAAACGCCAGACTTCGAGGTCGAGGTGCCAACCAGCCGCAACCAAGCGCTCCTCTATAGACTGACGGGCGACATCAACCCCATCCACTCGAATCCGGAGGTCGCAAAGCAGGCGGGCCTCGAACGCCCCATCCTGCACGGGCTCTGCTCCTACGGCATTGGCGGACGCATGGCCCTGAAGTACCTGGCGGGCGACGACCCCTCCCGATTCAAGTCGTTCGAGACCAAGTTCTCCAAGATGGTGATGCCGGGCGACACGCTGATCGTCCGCGGCTACCGACTTCCAGATACGGCGGGCCAGGCAGCGGTCACCGTGACCGTCAAGGAGACCGGCGTGGACGTGATCGCCAACGGACTCTTCGAATACGCGCCATGAAGTGAGCCCGCCTCTCAATCGGATGAGCTTGTGCTCACGATTGGGGACGTCGCCACCGAAGGCCGGCGCGAGGGCCGATTCTGGTGCTTTCAAGGAAACCTCAACCATCACGAGTGGATGGAGCATCGTGCTCGACGAGCCCCGGCTCGCTTCGTTCA
>JADGRG010000314.1 GCA_017881145.1 Sandaracinaceae bacterium
GAGAACGAGGGCGACCTCGTCATGGCTGCCGATCTCGTCACTCCCGACGCAATCAATTTCATGGCGCGCTTCGGTCGTGGCCTGATCTGCCTGACCCTGGAGCCGCATAAGGTGGACGAGCTCGGTCTGCCGATGATGGTCGAGAACAACCAAGCCGCGAGCGGCACGGCGTTCACCGTTTCGATCGAGGCGCGCAAGGGCGTCACCACCGGCATCAGCGCCGCTGACCGGGCGCAGACCGTGAAGGCCGCTGTCGCGAAGAATGCCCGCCCCGAAGACGTGCTGAGCCCGGGACACATCTTTCCGCTGCGAGCCGCGGCCGGCGGCGTGTTGCAGCGCGCCGGCCACACCGAAGGCTCGGTCGACCTGGCGCGGCTGGCCGGCTGCACGCCTGCCGGCGTGATCTGCGAGATCATGAACGACGACGGCAGCATGGCGCGGATGGCAGATCTGGAGAGCTTCGCCGCTACCCACGGCATCCGCATCTTGTCGATCGCCGACCTGATTCAATATCGCCTGCAAAACGAGCGCCTGGTGCGCAAGGTGGCTGAGGCCGAGCTGGTCTTGCCGCCGCGCAACTTGCCCTGGCGCGCCTACGTCTACGAGACCGCTGGCGACAAAGGTTACAACGAAATGTTGGCGCTCGCCCTGGGCGACATCGATGCCTCGCCGACGCTGGTACGGGTGCAGGTGGGCTCGGCACTCGGCGACGTGTTCGGTGCGCGCCACGGAGCGCGCATCGTTGCCAGCGAAGCCATGGCCCGCATCGAGCAGGAAGGCCGGGGCGTGATCCTCTACTTCCCGCCGCGCGGTGGCCTGCTCGAGGATCTCGAGTATCACCTGGGCAGGCAGTCTGTGCCGCCGCGGGCGATGCCGGCGCACGAGCTTGTCCAGCGCGAGATTGGCTTCGGCTCGCAGGTGTTGATGGATCTCGGCGTCCGTAAGATGCGGATCCTGACCAACCGACCAAGCCGCATCGCGGCCATCGACGGCTTCGAGATCGAGGTAGTCGAACAAGTGCTGCTGCGCGAGAGCGCCGAGTCCGACGCCAAAGCCCCTGCCCGAACGACACACTGAGGAGAACCCGTGCCCGTGCAGATCATCGAAGGTAGCTATAACCCGCCGAAGGACGCGAGCTTTGCGATCGTGGCTGCGCGTTTCAACGAGTTCATCGTGGAGCGCCTGGTGGCCGGCGCGCTCGATACTCTGCGTCGCCACGGCGTGGACGATTCGCGCATCACTCTGATCCGCGTGCCGGGAGCGTTCGAGCTGCCCGTGGCATGCAAACGCATAGCCGAAAGCGGCAACGTGCACGCGGTGATCGCGCTTGGCTGCGTGATTCGGGGTGGCACTGCGCACTTCGAGTTGGTGGCCGGGGAGGCCGCCAAAGGTTGCGGTCAAGTCGCTACCAGCACAGGCATCCCTGTAGTGTTCGGTGTGCTGACCACCGAGAACATCGAGCAAGCCGTCGAGCGCGCCGGGACCAAGGCCGGTAACAAGGGCGCAGAGGCTGCGCTTTCGGCCCTGGAGATGGCGAGCCTGATGCACGCGTTGGGCGCGCAGGGTGTGGCGGCGATACGGTCGCGCGGGCGCTGAAGCGCGCAGCGACGTGCTTCTAGCAAGCAAAGCGACGTGCAAGCTGCGGCAAACCCGCTATGATGCCGCCCGTCTCGCGCCGAGGCAGGCTCTTTTTCACCTTTTTTCACGGCTCTTCACGATGGGCTCACGACGTCAAGCCAGAGAAGCGGCTGTGCAGATGCTCTACCAGATGGACGTCGCCGGCGTGGACGCCGATCGAGCCATCGCGCTCTTCTGGCCGAACCTGGGCACCCCGAGCGAGGGTGAAGTGTTTGCCAACCAGTTGGTTCGCGGCTACGGGAGCGTGCAGGCGGAGATCGACGAGCGCATTCGCGCCGTGAGCAAGCACTGGCGGATCGAGCGCATGTCGCGCGTGGACCGCAACATCATCCGCTTGGGCGCCTACGAGCTTCTGCACGTGCCGGAGGTCCCGCGGCGCGTCACTCTCAACGAGGCCGTAGAGCTCGCCAAGCGCTTCGGCAACGAGGAGAGCCCGGCATTCGTCAACGGTGTGCTCGACCGCATCGCCGAGCAGGCTGCCAAGGACTGAAGAGCTGTCGAAAAATGGCTCATAGCGGCTTTCGTCCTCGAAAAAATCCTCGAAATACGAGAGTATTCCTGCGGTTTTTTCTGCGGGCGCGCTCGCTCTGCGCCGATTTTTCGACAGCTCTTGAGCGCGCACGGGGCGAACGGTGTCATCGTCATGGACATTCACTTTCTTGCGCAGGAGCTGGAGCAACTCGATCGACTCAAGTGCGAGGCTATCCTCTCGCCCTTGTGGAGTGATGAGCGCCCGCCGTCGGGTGTGCTCGGGCTGATCGACTGGCGCATGTGCGGTTTCGTGTCGCGCATGATCGTGCGCGGCCTCTTGAGCGGCGCACGAGGCGAGACGGTGCTCGTGCCGCTCCGACCACGTTTCACCGTCGACAAGCTCTTCGTCTTCGGCCTGGGCCCGCGCAGCGAGTTCACCGAGGATGCGCTCGTTCCCACCGTGACGCGCATGCTGGAAGTGGTGTCGCGCGCGAAGGTCCGCACCACGGCGTTGGTCTTGCCAGGGCGCGACAAGGGCGGCATTACGCCGGCACTGGCGATGGAGAGCTTTGTGGCAGCGTCGGTCATCCATTCCGAGCAAGACGAAGTGATTCTGCTCGAGCCGCCGGACGCGCAGAAGGAGATGGAACCGATCGTCCAGCGTGAGCGCCGGCGCGCTCGTGCTTCGGGTGGGTGAGGAGGTCTCTGCTGCGAGCGAGCTTTGACATCCCCCTCGCCCATGCTAGAAACCGCGCAATTCCTAGCGAAAATTGCGGGGTTGCAGGGTGGCTGACAAAGGGCGCGCCGACTACAAGAACACGATCCGCTTGCCGCAGACTGAGTTTCCGATGCGCGCCAATCTCGCGCAGCGCGAACCGGAGACGCTGGCTCGCTGGGAGCGCGAGCGTATCTACGAACGCGCGCTCCGCGCACGCGAAGCTGGCGAGCGCTACGTCTTCCACGACGGTCCGCCCTACGCCAACGGTCATATCCACTACGGCCACATCCTCAACAAGATCCTCAAGGACATCGTCGTCAAGTATCAGACCCTGGCGGGTCGCTACACGAAGTTCGTGCCGGGCTGGGACTGCCATGGTCTGCCGATCGAGCTGGGCGTGGAGCGCGCGCTGGCCGCCAAGAAGGCCGAGGTCGCTCAGAGCGTGGTGCGTTCGGCTTGTCGCAAGGAAGCCGAGAAGTGGGTCGACGTTCAGCGCAAGGAGTTTCAGCGCCTCGGCGTGTTCGGCACCTGGCAGACGCCGTATCTCACGCTCACGCCGAGCTTCGAGCGCGGCATCATCGAAGCGCTGGCTGCGTTCGTGCGCCACGGCCTGGTGTATCGCGGCAAGAAGCCGGTGCACTGGTGCGGCCGCTGTCGCACAGCGTTGGCAGAGGCCGAGGTCGAATACATCGACCACGAATCGCCAAGCATCTACGTGAAGTTTTCGCTGCGGGCAGCCGACGCTGCGCAAGCACTGCGTCGTTTCGGCCTCGATGCGAGCGATCAGCGCAGTGTGCAGGCGATGATCTGGACGACCACTCCGTGGACGCTACCTGCCAACTTGGCCATCGCCGTTCATCCGGACTTCGACTACGTGTTGGTGAGTCCACGTGCCAAGGCCGAGCCTCCTAGCAGCGCGGAGCTGTGGATCATCGCGAGCGGTCTGCGCGATGCGGTGGCGGCAGCAACGCATCGGGAGCTCGAGGTCGTCGGTCAGGTGCTCAAGGGCAAGGACCTTTTGGGTCTGTCTGCGCGCCATCCCTTCGAGGATCGCGGCTCGCCGCTATTGGCGGCGGATTACGTGACGCTGGACACCGGCACGGGTCTCGTCCACACCGCGCCCGGACACGGCGCCGACGACTACTCGCTCGGGCAAGCGCATGGGCTCGACACCTTCGCCCCGGTCGATGAAGCGGCTTGCTTCACGAACGAAGTGCGAGCCGAGTGGCGCGGCATGCATGTGCTCGAAGCCAATCCGCACATCGTGCGCTTCCTTTCAGAGCAGGGGGTGCTCGCCAACCGCGTTGGTGATTCACTCAAGCACAGCTATCCAGCCTGTTGGCGCTGCAAGAATCCAATTGTGTTTCGCGCGACCACACAGTGGTTCATCGCGCTCGACAAACCCATGCAAGCTCGCAGCGACGGCAAGACGCTGCGCCAGGTAGCGCTCGCCGAAGTCGCTGCGCTCGCGTCGGGCCGTGATCTGCCTGCGCAAGCAGGACAGGTTCCGAGCGGTTTCATTCCGGAGTGGGGCAAGGATCGTATCGGTGGCATGCTCGCCGATCGACCTGACTGGTGCATCTCGCGTCAGCGCGCCTGGGGCGTGCCGATTCCCGCGCTGCACTGTCAGAGCTGCGCGCAGGTCGTGCTGGATGCCGCGCTGGTCGACCATGTCGCCGAGGTGGTGGGCCGTGAAGGAGCGGACGCCTGGTTCACCAAGGACGCGAGTCACTTCTTGCCGGAGGGCTTCGGCTGTCCCGGTTGCGGCGGTCACGAGTTCAAGAAGGACACCAGCATCCTCGACGTCTGGTTCGAGTCCGGTGCGTCGTTCTGGAGCACCATGCGCAGCCAAGCCGATGGCTTCGGGTTGCCGGTGGATCTCTACCTCGAAGGCTCGGACCAACATCGCGGCTGGTTTCATTCCTCCCTGCTGGTCGGTGCCGCGGTCTTGGGGCGTGCGCCATACAAGCGAGTGCTGACGCACGGCTTCGTCTGCGACGACCAGGGTCGTCCCTACTCGAAGAGCGATCTGCGCCGTCGCCAAGAAGCGGGCGAGAAGGTCGAATACATCGAGCCAGACAAGCTGATCAAAGCGCAGGGAGCCGAGCTTCTGCGTTTGTGGGTCGCGTACGAGGATTTTCGCGGGGACGTGCGCTTCTCGAACGAGCACCTGAAGCAGGTCTCGGACGCCTACTTCAAGATTCGCAATACGCTGCGGTTCCTGCTCGGCAACCTCGTCGACCTCGCGCCCGGCGACGCCTCGATTTCGCCCGTCGATCCGCTGGATGCCTGGGCTCGTGCGCGCCAGCGTCAGTACATGTACGAGGTCGTGCAGGCCTACGAACGCTACGATTTTCGTACCGTCTATCACCGCACCGTCGAGCTCTGCGTTGGGCCGTGGTCGCAGTTCTATCTCGACGTCGTCAAAGATCGGCTCTACTGCGACGCAGTCGATGCACCCCGACGCAAGTCCTGCCTGGCCACGCTCGACAGCATCACGCGCGGCACCATTGCAGCCTTGGCGCCGATCCTCGCGTTCACTGCGGACGAAGCCTGGCGCTGCTTGCCAGGCGCCAAGGATGGCAGCGTGTTCCTGGACGCGAAGCTCGCCGCTGCGCCGCTCTCGGCTGAAGACTCTGCGCTCCTGGCTGCGGGCGAAGAGCTCTTCATGGTGCGCGATGCGCTCAACGCCGCATTCGAGCCCAAGGTGAAGGCCAAGGAGATCGGGCACCGGCGCGAGGTTGCAGCCTCACTCACGCTGCCGGATGCGCTGCGTTCGCGCCTCGCGCTGGTCGCGCCTGACCTCGCAGAGGTGTTCGCTGTGGCATCGGTCGAGCTGGGTTCGGGCGACCACATCTCCTGCGAGATTCGCAGGACGCAGGCTCCGCAGTGCAGCCGCTGTTGGCGGCACCGCGACGACGTGGGTCGCGTTGCAGCCCACACCGAGCTTTGCGCGCGCTGCGCGCAGGTGGTGATGACGCTGGGGCAGGGCGCGTGAGCCCTGGTCAGCTCCGCTTGGCTGGGGATGCTCCGGGGGCGTTTCCGCTTTGCGCAACTCGCGTTCTTCGGCTAGTTGACATACCCGCCGAGCAGCCTGCGGCTCTCGGCTAGTTGACATACCCGCCGAGTAGCCTGCGGCTCTCGGCTAGTTGACATACCCGCCGAGCAGCCTGCGGCTCTCGGCTGGTTCCCTGCAGAGTGCTGGTCAGACATTCATGAAAGCCGAAGCCAAAAGCCAAGCGCCCAAGCGCCCGCATCGCTCCAAGCTTGCGACCGGCCTGTGCGTCGTAGCACTCGCCGTCTGCACCTGGGCCGATCTCGCCTCCAAGAACTGGGCGGTGAACGCCTTGTCGCACGAGCGCTCGTCGACGGCGCCGGTCTGCCTGCCGACCGCAGTTGGCACCCCCTACGAGCACATCCAGACGCAGCGCGGGCCGCTCGCGCCCGTGGTTCTCATCGACGGCTACCTCGAGCTCGCCTACGCGGAGAACTGCGGGGCCGCCTTCAGCATGTTGGTGGGCAGCCCGTCGTGGGTCCGCACCGCGCTCTTCGCCCCCGCGGCGATCGCCGCCACCATCGGTCTCTTGTGGCTCTTCGTCACCGGCTACGGAGGCAGGCTCTTCGCGTGGAGCGTCCCGCTGATCGCTTCGGGTGCGCTCGGCAATCTCGTCGACCGCTTCCGATTCGGCTACGTGATCGACTTCATCCGCTTCCACTTCCGCGACGGCTACTCGTATCCGACCTTCAACGTTGCCGATTCGACCATCACAGTGGGCGTCGCTCTCCTACTGATCGAAGGCTTTCTGCTTCCGCGCGCGCAAGCGGCGAAGGCTTCACGGGAAGCCGACGTCAACACGGCGTCTGCCAAGAGCGCACGTTGACCTGCAGGACGGCAGAGGGACACTAGCCAGCCATGCTGCCGAGCTTTGGCGAATGGTTCGGTGAGCCGCTTCCTGCCTACTTCGTTCTGCTGATCGTGGGCTTCGCGCTGGCCACGTTGGTCGCGGCGCGCATCGCCAAGCGCTCTGGGCTCGACCACGAAGTCATCATCGACCTGAGCCTGCTTTCTCTGATCGCTGGCGTGGTCGGCGGCCGGCTCTTGCACGTCTTCGCGGACGGCTATTTCTGGGACTACGTGCATCTCTGCACCCGGCCCGACGCAGTGATTTGGCGCGCCGTGGCGAGTGCTCCCGAATGCACGGAGCTTGGTGGACGCTGGGATATCGCGAGCTCGCTCTGTCATGCGCGAGAGCGCGACTGCTTCGCTTGGGCGGCGTTCTGGAACGGCGGACTTGCCTACTATGGCGGTCTGGTCGCTGCGACCTTTGCCGGGATCGCGTTCCTGCATCGCGAGGGCTTTCCGCTCGGCAAGGGTGTCGACATGGTCGGCGCGGTGATGCCACTCGGCATCTTCTTCGGTCGCATCGGCTGCTTCCTCGGCGGCTGCTGTTTCGGTCTGCCCACGCACGGTCGCATCGGCGTGGCCTTTCCGGCTGGCTCGCCCGCGAGCTACGAGCAGTTCGAAGCCGGGCTGCTGCGCAGCAAGAGTCTCGCCTCGCTGCCGGTCCACCCGACGCAGCTCTACGAAGCGCTCGCATGTCTTGCCATGGCGGTGCTGCTCATCGTCTGGGTGCTACCGCGCAAGCGCTTCGACGGGCAGGTGCTCTTGCTCTTTCTCGTGCTCTACGCGGTGGCGCGCTTCCTGATCGAGTATCTGCGAGCCGACGATCGCGGCAGCCTGCTCGGGCTGACCACCTCCCAGCTCATCGGCGTCCTCATCGTGGCAGTGGTTGCCGTCGTCTGGCAGCGGCTAGCGCGCCGTGCCCGCGCCACCCAGCAGCCCGCAGGCTGACGCACGGAGCGCGGCGGATTGCGCCAGCGCGTCCCGCCCGGTAGCAACCCCTTTCCAGGCCCGGTCAGCGCTGCTAGATCGGCCGAGCTGATTTCGGTTCAATCCTCACATCGCAAGGGCGCTCATGACGGCACAGCTCATCGACGGCAAGTCCATCTCGCAGAAGGTCCAGGACGAGGTGAAGCTCCGGGTGGCTGCCTTCGTGCAGAAGCACGGGCGTGCGCCGGGTCTCGATGTCGTGCTGGTCGGCGATGATCCGGCGTCGCAGGTCTACGTCCGCAACAAAGAGAAGGCGAGCCAGGCCGTCGGCATGCGCGGCGCCGTGCACAGACTACCGGCCGACACCTCGCAAGCCACCTTGCAGGCGCTGGTCGACAAGCTCAACCGCGACCCGCTGGTCGACGGCATTCTCGTGCAGATGCCGCTGCCCAAGCAGATCGACGCC
>JADGRG010000315.1 GCA_017881145.1 Sandaracinaceae bacterium
CGCAAGCGGTGGAAGGCGGCAAGGAGAAGATCGTTCGCAACGGCAACGTGGTGGACGTGTACATGACGGCAGTGCGCTCGCACTTCACGCCCGATCAGATCGAGGTGAACGAGGGCGACACCGTGAACCTGCACATCACGAGCCTCGAGCAAGCCGAGGACGTCACGCACGGCTTCACCATCAACATGTACAACATCGACCTGAGCTTAGAGCCAGGCAAGCACGAGAACGTCACGTTCAAGGCCGATGTGCCCGGCGTGTTCCCGATGTACTGCACCGAGTTCTGCTCGGCGTTGCATCTGGAGATGGCCGGCTACTTCTTGGTCAAGCCCAAGGGAGCCTGACCTAGCCTGAGCCAGACCGGTTCGCGCGCCGCGCAAGTAACTTGCGGCGCGCGGACCGTTGTCTTTTGTGGAATCGACAATCGGGGGATGCGGTTTTCGGCACTCGGCACCATAGGAGTTCCCATGTCTAGCACCCCACACCAAAGTGAAATGCACCGCGCCCGGCGGCATCTGGAGGTGGCGAAGACGGGCCCGAGCATCGCCTCAATCGTGCGTCGCTGGGTGGTGGTGGCCGGTGCTCTGGCGGCGGTGGGCTGCTTCATCGCCTCGCTCTCGCAGCCCTGGTGGGAGCTCAAGCTCTATGCGCCACAATATCCGCACGGGCTGCACATCGTGATTTCGCTCACCGGTGTCAGTGGCGACGTCGGCGAGATCAACGAGCTCAATCACTACATCGGCATGGGGCATCTCGATGACGCCGCGCGTGTCGAGCGACGGATGGCCGGCTTCGGCATCGCAGCGGTGAGCCTTATGGTGGTGGCCTTCACGTTGATCATGGGACGCAAGCTGGGCTGGCTCATGATCATTCCAGGAGCTCTCTTCCCTCTGGGCTTCTTGGCTGACAGCTTCTACTGGATGAGCAAGTACGGTCACGGGCTCGACCCGCATGCACCGCTACACATCCCGCCCTTCACGCCCCAGCTCTTCGGCAACGGCGCCATCGGTCAGTTCATGACCTTCGCGTCGCCAGAGCTCGGTTTCTGGTTGGCGGTAGCAGGAGTCGTGCTGCTGGCGGTGGCAGCGTTGCTGCGCACCAAGGTATGTGCCACGTGCCAGTTGGCCGGAACCTGCGGCACGGTGTGCAAGAACGCTTTCATCACGCCAGCAGCGATGCGTGCGTCGGGCAACGGGGGGCACTGACTGATGCAGGCGGCGTCTGCGGCGCGTTTCTGGGGCGCGCTGGCTTGTGCGTGGCTCTCTTGGCTCTCTTGGCCCGCGCTGGCCGGATCTGCGCCGATGACGCCCGCGAGAGCTGCTGCTGCGATGACGCCCGCCGGGCCGGTCGACAAGGCCATGCCGGCAGGGGCCGTCATTGCGGAACGCTCCGAAGACCTGGTCCGCCTACTGGCCGACCAGACTGGACCGACGGAGATCTGGCTGCGCGCCAAGGCCTACGCGGGGGACTTCGTGATTGCGCGTCCGCTGGCTCTGCACGGTGAACGCGGCGCGAGCTTGCAGGGCAGTGGCCTCGGGACCGTGCTCAGCATCGAGGCCGACGACATCACCGTCGACAACCTGCTGGTCCGCCATTCGGGGCACCGCAGCACCACCGAGGACGCCGCGATCCGAGCCAAGGGTGCGCGCGTGCACATCACGAACGTGCGCGTGGAGGACAGCCAATTCGGGATCACTCTCGGCCCCTGCCCGCATTGCAGCATCGAGCACTCGCACGTGCAGGGCTCTCTGAGTGAGACCGAGCTCAAAGGCGACGGCATCAAGCTCTGGGAGTCGAATGACGCGACGGTGCGCAACTGCACCGTCGATCACGTGCGCGATGTGGTGGTTTGGTACTCGCGCCGGGTGCTGCTCGAAGGCAACACCGTGCAGCACAGCCGCTACGGCTCGCACTTCATGTACGCCCACGACGCGATCGTTCGCCAGAGCCACATCACCGACAACGTGGTGGGCATCTTCGTGATGTATAGCTCGCGCATGCACATCGACGACAACGTGCTGGCTGGCGCGCGCGGAGCCGCCGGCATCGGCATCGGCTTCAAAGAGAGCGATGGCGTGGAGCTCAGCGGCAACTGGGTGGTCGCGAACACCGCTGGCGTCTACCTGGACGAAACGCCTCGCACACCCGCGTTTCCCGTGCATTTCACCAGCAACGTGTTTGCGCTCAACGATGTCGCGCTGCGCTTCCATGGCATCAACGAGGCGCTCTTCTTCACGCGCAACGACTTCCACAACAACACCGTGTTGGCCGAAGTCGATGGCGGCGGCGATGCCCTGGGCACCACCTTTCAGCGCAATCATTTCTCCGACTATGTCGGCTACGACCTCGACGGCGACGGAATCGGAGATGTGGCCTACGAGGTCAAGCGACTCTCCGGCGAGCTCACCGACGCACATCCGGCGCTGCGCTTCTTCGAAGGCACAGCCGCGATGGGCCTGCTGGACGCGATTGCTCGTGCAGTGCCAGTCTTTTCCAGCCGGCTCTTGCTCACCGACCGTGAGCCTGCGATGCACGGCAAGCAGCAGCCATGATCTCCATCGAGCACGTCAGCAAAGCTTTTGGTCCCGTCCTGGCCCTGGACGATGTTTCGCTGCGCATCGAAGCCGGCGAGCGTGTCGCGTTCGTCGGATCCAACGGGTCGGGCAAGACCACGCTCTTGCGTGCGCTTCTGGGCCTCTTGCGCGTCCGCGGACGCATCACTGTCGGCGGCATTGATGTCGCCAAACACCCCGAGCAAGCGCTGCGCTCCATCGCCTACATCCCGCAGATCTCGCCTCCGCTCGAAGCCGAAGTCGCGGAGGTCGTCGGCGCCTATGCCGCGCTGCGCAACACGACGCCGGCTGCGGTCGCGATGCACGCGGCACGGCTTGGCCTCGATTTGCCGTCGCTGGCTCGCGGCCGCTTTCGCGATCTCTCCGGTGGCATGAAGCAGAAGCTGCTCTCGGCGATGGCCCTCGCCACCCACGCCGAGGCGCTGGTGTGTGACGAGCCGACCGCCAACCTGGATGCTGGCGCGAGGGCTGCGTTCTTCCAGGCGCTGCGCGAGCGCAAACCAGAGAGCGTGGTGATTCTCTGCTCGCATCGAGTCGCGGAAGTGCGGCACCTGGTCGATCGCGTGATCGAGCTGCGCGACGGAAGAATCGAACGCGACGCATCACTCGGCGAGTTGCTCTCGCTAGCGCGTGCTTTTCGGGTCGAGGTCACGCTGCGCGATGCGGCGCAGGCAAGCGCTGACTTCCTGCGAGCGGAAGGGTTCATGAAGCTCGAAGACAGGCGCTTTGGGGCATTGCTCACGCAGGCTGGCAAGATGAGCCTGGTCGAGCGGCTGGTGCGCGACCACCAGGATGCGGTTTCCGACCTCTCGGTCTACCCGCTCGAAGAGCTCGAGCTTGGCTCGGCCGAGAACGCGGGCGCGAACGCCGAGGCCGGAGTCACACGATTCGGAGTCGCACCATGATTCGCGGACTCTTCGGCATCGGGCTGGTCTTCGCGCTGCTTGTCGGCTGCGAGAAGCACGACCAGCCGCAGGAACCAGTCTGGAACAAGCAGGCCTGCGCCTACTGCCAGATGTTGCTGAGCGACCCGCGCTACGCGGCGCAGCTCGTGACGACGCAGGGCGATCGCTACTACTTCGACGACATCGGCTGCATGGTGTCGTATCTGGCCGAACGCAAACCCACGCTCGCGCTGGGCTGGGTGCGAGACTCGGCGGGGCATTGGGTCGACGCTCGCAGCGCCCACTACGCACGCGGCGCCAAGACCCCCATGGACCACGGCTATGCACCGAATCACGACGGTGCGCTCGGTTTTGCGGATCTGGAACGTGAGATCGCGACCAAGCGTGGCGCAGGAGCGGAAGAGTGAGCGCCGAGACCAGCTCGCAGACCAGTGCCCATCGAGCCTTCTTGCGTCTGGAGCTGGCCGATGCGCGGCGCTCTCGCTGGGTCGCGTTCACGGCCAGCGTGTACGTCGTGGTGTTTGGCGCCTTCATCTGGCTGGGCCTGCACGAATCCTCGGTGCTGGGCTTCACCGGGCTCTCGCGGGTGGTGCTCAACATGGCCAATGCCGTCGCCATCGTGCTGCCTCTGGTCTCGCTCGTCGCCACCAGCCAGACCGTCGTACGCGCACGCAGCAGCGGTTTCTTCGAGCTCTTCCTC
>JADGRG010000316.1 GCA_017881145.1 Sandaracinaceae bacterium
CGAGTTGGAAGACTCGATTCAGTGGGAAGCCGAGCAGTATATTCCGTTTGATATCAAAGACGTGAACGTCGATTTTCAGATCATCGACGCGCATGCCGGTCAGGCGCAGATGGACGTGCTGCTCGTGGCTGCCAAGAAGGAAGAGATCGGGGATCTCACCAACCTGGCGCTGGAAGCCAAGTTGCGTCCGCGCGTGGTCGATCTGGACGCCTTCACTGTGCAAAATTGCTTCGAGATGGCCTACGGGGCTCCGCCGCCGGACCAGACCGTGGTGCTGTTGCACGTGGGGGCATCGCTCACGACCCTCAACATCTTGGCGGCGGGAACGACGGCGTTCACGCGCGACATCGTGAACGGCGGCAACGCCATCACCGAAGAGATTCAGCGCCAGCTCGGCATCTCGCAGGAAGAGGCCGAGGCCTACAAGTGTGGCAGCGCGCAGGGCGTGGTGCCGCAGCAGGTCCCGCAGATCATCAAGGACGTCGTGGGCACGCTCGCCGGTGAGATTCAGCGCTCGCTGGACTTCTACCTCGCGACCAGCGGCGACCGTGAGGTGCACAAGGTATACCTCTCCGGCGGCACCGCCAACGTGCAGGCGCTGCACGACGAGCTCGCCGATCGCTGTCAGGTCGAGGTGCTCGCGCTTGATCCGCTGCTCGTGGCACAGCCCGATCCCAAGTCGGTGGATCCGCTGGCGCTGCAGGGTCGCACGGCCCAGGCCGTGGTCGCTTACGGACTTGCCCTGCGCAAGGAACGGGAGCGCTCGGCATGATTCGCATCACTCTACTGCCGGAAGCCAAGCGCGTTGCCGCTGCCAGCGGCTCGACCCAGGTCTGGGCCATCATCTACATGCTCAGCATCTCGGCCTGGGCCGGGGTGCTCACGCTCGTGTACTTGAGCTTCAAGAGCACGCTCGACGAGCAGGTCGTCGCGAACAACGAGCTCGACCAGCAGATCACGCAGGCCAAGGCCAAGACCGCGGACATCGCGAAGGTCGAGGCGGATCTCGCCAAGAGCCGCCAGCTCGACGACGTGGTGAGCAAGCTGCAGTCGGCCAGACAGGGCCCGGCGCGCGTGCTGATGGAGCTGAGCAAGTTGCTCAGCGAGGGTGGCGGTCCGAGCATCACGCCGGAGCACCTCGAAGAGCTTCGTCGCGACAACCCGCTGGCAGGTTTCAGTGCGGGTTGGGATGTGCGTCGGCTGTGGCTGACCTCCTTCACGGAAGACAAGCGCCGCTGCGTGATCCACGGCTTCGGCAAGACCAACGAAGACGTTGCCGAGTTCCTGCGGCGTCTGGCGCTCTCGCAGCTGTTCGCCAAGGTGACGCTGCAGGCCACTGCGGCCGCGGTGGACCCGGGGAGCAAGCAAGCGGTCGTCAGCTTCGATCTCTCTTGCCAGGTGAAATACTGAGATGGCTCCCAAGTTGCCAACGGGAAATTTCGCCACGCTGCCAGTCGGCGCGAAGATCTTTCTGCTCTTCGCGGCGCTGGCGGTGATCAGCTCCGGCTACTACCTCGGGATCCACATGGGGCTCGAGGAAGAGACTCGCGGAGCGCAGGCCAAGCACGATGCCTTGCAGCGCGATCTCACGGATGCGCATCAGCGACAGCAGGAGTACCTGAAGCTGCGTGAAGAGCTGGCGGGCCGCGAGGCGCTCGACAAGCAGAACATGCGCATCTTGCCCGAGACGGCCGAGATTCCGGCGTTTCTCGATGACCTGAACCGCCTTGCCGAGCTGAGCGGCTTGCGCGTGACGACCGTTGGCCCGCGCCCCGAGCTGGCCGAGCAGTTCTTCGTGCGCGTGCCGGTCGCCCTGGTGCTCGAGGGCCGCTACCACCAGCTCTCGAAGTTCTTCTACAACATTTCTCGTCTCGAGCGCGCCATCAACATGGAGAACATCGCGCTGACGACACCGCGCGTCGAGGGCGAGGATGTGATCCTCCACGTCTCGGTGCTCGCGACCACCTTCCGTCGGCCCTCGGCGGGGTCGGGCGCACCCAAGGTGGTGAAGAAATGATCAACACAGCCAAAAGAGCTCGTGCGCGAAGCGTGGCCGGCTGGCTCGCCGTGATGTGCGTGTTGGTGCTGGCCGGCGCGTGCGGCGACGAGATCTCGAGCTCCAGCGACCGTGGTCGTCCGGGTGCGAAGCCTGCAGCGCCAGCGGCGGCTGCGGCGGCTGCAGGTGCCGGCACGGCCGAGAAGCCCGGGACCGACACGCTGACGTTCAAGGACGACGACTTCGTCGAGTCCGAGCACAACCGCGACCCCTTCAGGTACTACGTCTCGGCATTCCGCACGCGCGGTCCAGATGCCGTCGGTGGTGATCCTCAGCGCCCGGTGATCATGCCGACGACCAACGTTGAGGCCATGAAGCTGATCGCGATCATCTCCGGCCTCACGCGGCCGAAGGCGATGCTGGTGGATCAGTTCGGCGTCGGCTACGTGGTCGAACGCGGTGACTACATCGGTCGCGCCAAGGTGTTGCAGGCAACAGGCAGTGTCTCGATGACGCTCAACTGGCGCGTCGATCGGATTCGCGAAAACGAAGTCGTGCTGACGCGCGCGGATCCCACGGATCCCGGTCGCCCACCGATGTCGCGCATCATCAGCATGCGCGGCGAAAAAGCCGACTGAAAAACGGCATCGCCTGTCGCGCGATCCGCGGCGCGATCCGTCGTCGCTTGCTGCGGTGCGTGCTCACGTACAGGAAGTACGCTGCGCGCGCTCCTCGCAACCGACGACGCCTCGCTTGCGGCTCGCACGACATGCGGCGCCGTTTTGGCGTGGTCTGTAATCAGCAGTGACCGAGCGAGTGAGTAGCCACTGCACCACTTATTTGCGTTTGTTGACGGCGCTGGTCGATCATCGTTTTAGAAACAGCATAGGAGAGCCCCATGCGTGTGCCGTGCGGTCTGTTCGTGGTTTTGGTTGCGTTGCTTGCCCCCGTCGTCGCCTTCGCAGAAGGCGGTGAATCGACGGTCGCGCGGTTGCATGTAACGGGGGAGAAAGATCGAGCGGAGATCACGATCAACGGGTCGTTCCGCATTCCGACTTACTCCATCGACACGCTGGGCGATGGTAAGCAGGTGGTCATCCAGGTGGCGGATGCGGTGCTTGCGCCGAACGGGCTGGCCGTGGACGGGAGCGCACAGCTGATCGTGCGCACCGAGGCGAGCACTTCAGCACAGGGCGTGCGCATCGTCGTCGGGCTGACACGCAAGGCTGCGTTCCGTGCGCGCACCGAGGGCGGCAAGATTCGCGTGTCGTTCGACGCCGATGAAGC
>JADGRG010000317.1 GCA_017881145.1 Sandaracinaceae bacterium
CAGGCTCGTGCACCGGCACCGGGTGCGCGTGATCTTCATCGACTACGTGCAGACGATCTTGTCTGCGCACCCCAACGCACCACGCAAAGATCAGGTGCGCGACATGACCGCCCGCTTCAAGGGCGCGGCCGCAACTCTCGGCGTGTCGCTCGTGCTCCTGAGTCAGCTGTCACGTCCGCAGCAGGGCGACAAGCCCGGGCGCGAGCCGAGCATTCATCACCTGAAGGAAACCGGAGACCTCGAGAACTCGTGCGAGGTGATCTTGCTCTTGTGGGTGCCGGACCAGGAGAAGCCGAACGCGATCTCGATGAAGATCGGCAAGGCGAAGTGGGGCGCGCGCAAGCGCTTGTTCCAACTCGTGCGCACGGCATCGGGCACGCTCGAAGAGCAGACGACACGCATGCCGCCGCCGGACGTCTCAGAAGAAAGGGTGCCGTATGCGGACGCCGAGTAGCGCGACCTGCACGGCAAGGGTGAGCGCATGAGCGCCAAGCCCATCAACGGCATCCTGCGAGCCCAGCGGGCCGTGTTCGATTCGGACCTCACGAGCCCCGAACGCCTGGTGTTGCTGGCCGTGCTCGACCACTGGAGCCGCAAGAGCAAGGTTCCGTTCCCGGGCGTGGCCGCTCTCGCAACCAAGACGGCGCTTGGACGCAGCACCGTGATGCGCGCGGTTCGGACCCTCGAAGCCAAGGGCGCGATCTCGGTCGAGCGCAGGCACGGCGTGAGCAATCACTACAGCCTGGCCGAGCGTTTCAACCCAGGCGAACCAGTCTCACCACGAGACCAGTCTCACAGTGAGACCAGTTCCACAGTGACACCACCACCAGTCTCACCACGAGACCACCACCAGTCTCATGGTGACACCCTAAGTAACCAACCAAGTAACCCAGTGAAGAAACCCAAGGGTCGAACCAAGGCGAAGCAAGCCCCGATCCCTGACAGCTGGCAGCCGAGCCAAGCGCACAAGACCTTCGCGCAGGAGCACGAGCTCGACCTCGACCTCGAGGCGATCAAGTTCCGCGGCTACTTCGAGGGGCGCGAGGTCGCCAGCCCGAACGGCCGCTTTGCCACGTGGCTTGCAACCGCTCTGCAGCACAAGCGCGAGCGGGGCGCACCGAGAGCAGCACACAGCACAGCAGGGGCAAGCAAGAGCTTCGAGCAACGCATGGCGCAGGAGGTGGTTTGTGAGCACTGAGAACAAAGCGCGCGGCTCGAGCGCAGCAGCACCCGGAAACCTCGCCGCCGCCGCCACCCGCAGCCCTTCCCTGCCCCTCGTGGCACGCCTCGAAGCCGCACTTCGGGTTGAAGACCCGTACGCAAACCGCGTAACCACACTGGAAAGCCCTTGTTTCGCGGCCGATTGGCCACGCCATCGGGCAGCGCAGCACGCTCAGGTGGCCGCATGACCGCCGGCAGCTTCCCGCGCAGCCACGAGCTGCACCGGCTCGAGCCGACACGCCTGCGCGACGTGAAAGCCCGGCCATCGTCGGCCGCTCCCGAGCCGCGCGTGCACCCGAAGCGCCCCAACCGTGCCGTGCGGCGCTCGCTACTCGCCAACACGCGGGCGGCCGCCGCCAAGCTGGTAGGGTCGCCAGGGTCGGAAGCTGGAACGCCTCCTGAGGGCGCACAGGTGGCGCAACTGGCATTGCGATCTTTCCGATCTGCAAAGCGCTCGATTGGCACGAACGACCCGATCGCTTTGGCGCACTTGCTCAACTGGGCGCTGATGTCGGCGGCAGCGCAGGAGTTGACGCTCGCCGCCGCCGAAGCCGGGCTAGCCACTGACCGCGGGCAACGACTACTGCCACAGGCGCAGAAGTGCGCCGGCCGAGCTGAGCGGAGCTCGACGGCTGCGATCGTGACCGCCGGCCTGCTCGGCAAGCCGCGCAAGGGTACGCCTGACGCCGACATGCTCGCCGCCCTGGTCGCGTCCGCCTCGAAGCCACGGGGTGCACCATGACCGCCAACCCGCTGCAGGGCTTGACGCTCGAGCAGGTCTTCGCTGGCCAAGGCTTCGCGGGAGTCGACGCCTCGCCGCTGCAGTTGGCGATCTGCCGTGCTGCGCAGGGCCGCCCACTGGACGGCGCAATCGACACCGACGCGTGCGCCCGACACTTTGGTGTGCCTGAGCTCGCCCCGGTGCTGCCTGCCCTGGTTACGCTGATCTGCGGTGTGCGCGGCGGGAAATCGTGGCTTGCGGCGTGCGCTGCGATCCATGCCTGCTTGACCGCCGACCTGTCGCAGTTGCAAGAGCACGAGTTACCCAGGTTCCCGATCATCGCGCCGACGGTCGACGCTGCCCGCGCCACGTTCGTAATCCTCTGCGGCATCCTGCAAAGCAGCGCCGTGCTCTGCCGTTTCATCGAAGGCGAGCCGACATCCGACACCGTGGTGCTCTGCCGCCCGGACGGTCGCCGCGTCGAGGTGGTTGTGGTTGCAGCTGCCCGCGGTGGTCTGTCAGTCCGCGCCCGCTGGCTTTTGGGCTACTGCCTGGAAGAGTGTGCGCAATTTGGTAGCGAGGGCACCGGTGCTGTCGTGTCCGCCGAGGATTTGTTACGCGCCGCTCGCACGCGTCTGCTGCCCGGCTGCACCGGCTGGATCGTCTCAAGTCCATTTGGTCCCGTAGGATTGCTGCACGAGACGTACAAAAAGCACTTCGGTTCGCCCGGTCGGACGCTTGTTATTCATGCCTCGACACGAGCACTCAACCCGTCGTTTCCGCAGTCGCAGATTGACGAGATCCGCGCCGAAGACCCGGACACGGCAGCGCGCGAATACGACGCCGCGTGGACCGATGCAGATTCCGCGTACCTCGCCGCCGTGAGCGTCGACGCTGCGATCCGTCCCGAGCCGCTGTATCGCAAGGGCGTGGCGTTGTCGGCTGCGATGGATCCCGCGACTCGTGGCAACAGCTGGACGCTGGCGGTCGCGTGGTCGGAGTTGGACGAGAAGCCCGGCAAGGATGGCGGCGAACCCGAGCACAAGTACCGCGTGATCGTGGGCGGCGTGTGGAGTTGGACCGGCTCGAAGTCTGCGCCACTGTCGCCGCGCACGGTGCTTGGTGAGATTGCCGACGCTCTGCGCCCGTACGGCGTGCGCTCGATCGTCGTCGACGGATGGTCGTTCGATGCCATGCAGGACCACGCGCGCGAAGTCGGCCTGTCGCTGGTCGAGCATCCGAACGTTGACCGCGACCTGCCTTACAAGCGGCTGAAGTCGCTACTTGGCAACGGCGATCTGGAGCTGCCGCCCGATCCTGTGATGCGCGCTGACCTGCTTGCTATTCGCTCGCGCGCGACGTCGGGCGGCTCGAAGATTCACCTACCGCACACCGCGAACGCCCGGCACTGCGACATGGCGCCAGCTGTCGCGCTCGCCGTCATGCACGCGGAGCGGAGCGTAGGCGCCAGCACGTGCAGGCACACGCCCCCAACCCGCAGGCGCATCACGCACGGACTGCCGTTCTCCGGCGGCCCGCGTGGCACGCGCGAACCGAACCGAACCGCACTTTTCACGCCACAGAGAGGACCCCGCATTTTATGACCGCCACACCACAGCTCACGCCCGCC
Source organism: Sandaracinaceae bacterium (assembly GCA_017881145.1). Classification (GTDB taxonomy): domain Bacteria; phylum Myxococcota_A; class Polyangia; order Polyangiales; family JAFGIB01; genus JADGRF01. The sequence continues at coordinate 3,573 of JADGRG010000317.1, forward strand.
GAGACACGCACCTGGGGCGCCTTTCTCGCCGCGCTCGACCCAAGCACCCGGCAGACAGCATTCGCTCGGGTGATCGCCATGCGATCGGGACCCGCGCTGACCTCAGCATCACTGCAACCGCTCGACGCGCCGGTCAAGACCGCCGAGCCGCCGCTCGCCGATCAAGCCGCGCAGTTCCTCAGCTTGATTGCGTCCCGCGCAGGCGTGTCGGTCGCGTTCGTTCGCCAAGCACTCGGCAAGCAGCTGGACACCATGGCCGCATTTGTTCAGGCATCGGTCCGGCAGTACCAGGCACCACCTGCCATACCCATGAGCGCAGCTGCCGAACTCAGCGAAGACCAGCACGTCGTGCTGCGACTGCTCGTGAACGCTGGCGAGCAACCCGATCACGCACGCGCCGCTGTCATTGGCGCGCGCAAGAGACCGTAACTAACGAAGGA
>JADGRG010000318.1 GCA_017881145.1 Sandaracinaceae bacterium
AGGTAAGGCGAGAGGGCCGAACCGACCGTCGCTGCAACGAAGGTCACCGCGACCAGGCCGAGCAGCAGAGCGCTCGATTTGCGCGGTAGTGCGGGTTGCTCGTCTTGGGGCAGGGTCACTTCTGGCATTGGGGGATCGAGCTGATCTGGTGGGCCGGCGTCCAGAGGCGGGGTCGGTCCCACAGCTTTGGGGTCGTCCAGCGGTGGTCGCGATGCGCTCAGCCTGGAAAAATCGACAAGTTTCGTTCTGCAACCACGGTAGCCGGAGGCGCCTCTAGGATCTCCCATTCCATTTCGGAGTGTGGCAGAGTATCGCCCTGCTGTGGGCCGCTTGCCGCTGGTGGCAGGGACGTTCACAGATTACCGAACCAGATGTCCATCACGCATTGAATGAAGGTTGCTGCGTTGAACGACGCCCTCGGGTCACCGTTCCACGTGCCAGAAGCGGCGCTTCGTTCCTGAAGAAGCAACTCACTCCGGAGGAAAGTCGAAATGAACACGGGACTCAAGAACAAGCTCCTGATCCTTGCCACCGCCGCTGGTCTCGCAGGCTTCGGCATGGGTTGCAGCAGCTCCGAAGCGCCGGCCGCCGAAGAAGCCGCGCCCGCCGCTGCTACCACGGGCGGCGAAGCCGCTCCCGCCACTGGCGAAGCTGCTCCGGCGGCTGCTCCCGCGGAAGCTCCCGCTGCCGCTCCGGCTGCCGAAGGCCAGTGAGACAGACCGAAGACGGGCAGGGAAGGCTCTCGCAGCCGACTTGAGTGATGACATACCCGCCGAGCAGCCTTCGGCTCTCGGCGGAGGATGACATATCCGCCGAGCAGCCTTCGGCTCTCGGCGGGGCGCCCGTCGGATCGGCTCACTTTGCGGTGAGTCCGTCCACCATGAGCCAGCGCGTTGGGCCAATGGCACAGCGCGCTGGTTTTTTTTGCGCCGCACTCGCGTCGTCGCGGTAGGTCCCACGCTGACTGCCGGCAGACTTGATCGTCCTCGGCTGAGCCTCTACACCTGCGCTCTCATGACGCTGCCCGATAAGCTCGCCATCACGCCTCGTGGCCCCATCGACGCACGCATCGCCGTGCCCGGCTCCAAGAGCATCTCCAATCGCGCGCTCTTGCTTGCAGGCATGGCCCAGGGCGAGAGCGTGCTCCGAGGTGTGCTGGACAGCGACGACACGCGCGTGATGATCCGCGCGCTCTCGGCGCTCGGCGCCGAGATCACCGAGAGCAGTACGGCCGAGCTCGCGGTTCGTGGTTTTTCCGGACGACCGACGCCGCCCAAGGGCGTGATCGACGTGCATGCTTCGGGCACCGCGGCGCGCTTTCTGACGGCGCTCTTGGCACTCGCGCCAGGCCGCGTCCTGCTCGACGGCACCGCGCGCATGCGTAAGCGGCCGATCCAGGATCTGGTCAGCGCGCTATCCCAACTCGGTGTCGACATCAGCATCGAAGGCGAAAACGGCTGTCCGCCCGTCGCTTGCCGCGGTGGTCAGCCCTTCGGCGGCGAGGTCGAAATCGACGCCAGCCGTTCCAGCCAATACGTCTCCGCGCTGCTCCAGATCGCGCCTTATGCAGCGCGCGCGGTTACGCTGCGCCTAAAGGACGGCGTCCTGGTCTCGCGTCCCTACGTGGACGTGACGCTGGCGGTGATGCAGAGCTTCGGTGCCGAGGCCGGCTTTCGCGACGCACGCACGCTGCAGGTTTCCCCGGTGCACCGCTACCAGGGGCGAGCCTACACCGTCGAGCCCGACGCCTCGACGGCAGCCTATTTCTTCGCGGCCGCAGCCATCAGCGGCGGTCGCGTGGTGGTGCCGGATCTGGCCGGAACCTCGGCTCAGGCCGACATGGGCGTGCTCAAGGTGCTGGAACGCATGGGTGCAATCGTCACGCGCGGAGCGAACGAAGTGCAGGTGCAGGGGCCAGCCCAAGGCCTGAGCGGTGTCGAGGTCGACATGAACGACATGCCCGACGCCGTGCTGGCGCTGGCCGTGACCGCTGCGTTTGCCTCTGGCCCGAGCCTGATCACGAACGTCGCGAACCTGCGCATCAAGGAGAGCGACCGTCTGCTCGCGCTCGAAACCGAGCTGCGCAAGCTCGGCGTGCACGCCGAGGCTGGTAGCGACTACCTGCGCATCGAACCGCGGCCGCTGCACGGCGCCGAGATCGCCACCTACGACGACCACCGCATGGCCATGGCCTTCGCGCTGGCTGGTCTACGCATCCCCGGTGTGGTCATCTGCGATCCCGCCTGCGTCTCGAAGTCTTGGCCCGGCTACTTCGACACCTTTGCTCAGCTTTGACCGAGCGCATTGCAGCTCACGGCGGCGGTGTCTTTGGGTGATTCGCAGCGGCGGTCCCGCCGAGCTGCTCCATCAGGAAGGTCCCGCTGTCCACGACGTCCGGAGGTGTCGCAACCTCGGTTGGCACGGTGCCCGCGAGGAAGAACTCGTCGATGGCATCCGTCTGGCCCTGGTAGGCGAGCTTGCCGGTCTTCGGATCGATCTTGGCCGTGGCGATGCCGCTCGGGACCGGGAAGTCCACCGCGGGGCGGTCCTTGACGGCTTCCTTCATCAGCTCGATCCAGATCGGCAACGCTGTGTTAGCGCCGGTCTCACTCTTGCCCAGCGGGCGCAGGTCGTCGTAGCCAACCCAGACGCCAGCGACCAGCTCCGGCGTGAAGCCGACAAACCATGCATCACGCACACGGTTGCTGGTCCCCGTCTTGCCAGCTATCGGGCGCTTGAGCACTTGCGCAGCTCGGCCGGTGCCGCTGGGATGTTGGATGACGCTGGTCAAGAGGCTCGTAATCAGATACGCGCCTTGTGGGCTGAGCACGCTTTGCGGTGGAGCACGCTTGGGTAGCGCAACCTCGTTGCCCTGCGAATCGCGGATACGCTTGACGATCCGCGTCGCGCTAAACCGGCCGCCCGCGGCGAAGGTGGCATAGGCATTGACCAGCTCGATCGGGCGCACGGCGCTGGCACCGAGTGCCAGTGCCAGGCTGGGATCGAGCTCGCTCGTGATCCCTAGCTTGCGCGCGAACTCCACGACCTTGGGCGGTGTGAGCTCGGCGGTGACGCGCACGGCGACCAGGTTGATGGAGAGCGCCAGCGCCTCGCGCAGTCGAACCGCACCGGCGTATTCCCAGGTCTCGAAGTTGTTGGGCTTCCACTGGTCGTAGACTTCCGGTGCGTCGATCACCACGCTGGCCGGCGTGAACTTGCCCGTGTCCAGCGCGAGCGCGTATTCGATGGCCTTCCACGTGCTGCCCGGCTGGCGGACGGCGTTGGTGGCGCGATTGAAACCGTAGGAAGCTTCGTCGCCGCCGATCAGCGCCAGCACCTCGCGCGTGCGTGGGTCGATCACCACCACCGCGCCCTGTGGCCCAAGAAGCATGCGCACGCGCGCTGGTTGGTCGTCGGTCGCCAGGTTCTCCACCGACACCCGCAGATGCGCGCCCGGCTCGGCAAAGACGCCAGCGCTGAGGCTCTTGGGGTTCCAGCGTGCGGCGTCCGCCACTTGTGCCACGCCGCGCTGGCCGCCGAGATCCAGCATGATGCGGCCGCTCGCGTTGTTGGCGCTCACGACCACCGCGTCGTAGGCGCGTCCGACCGAAAGCGTGCTGCCGCTGGCGAGAGGGGCAAGCCGAGCATCGCCCTTTCTTGGCTTGAGCGGACCCTGCAACTTCTGGCGCTCGTCGACATGCAACAATCCGTTACGAAGAGCCGTGCGAGCTGCCACCTCCAGCCCCAAGTCGATGGAGGTCTCGATCGTATAGCCACCGCGGCGAGCTGCCTCGTCACCGACTAGCGACACCAGAAGCTCGCGGGCCACCTCGGCGGCCTCGGGCGCGAGCTCCTGACTCTGTTCGGGCTTGCGCAGGTGCACCTCTTGCTGGCGCGCTTGGTCGATCGAGGCTTGCGGCAGGTCGTCCCAGTACTGTGCGCGTTTGGCTCCGAGCTGATCGAGCACGTAGAGCTGCCTGCGTCGCGCAGCCTCCGGGTGCTGCACAGGTGAGAGGCGTGCCGGTGCTTGCGGGATGCCGGCGATCAGGCTCGCCTCGGCGAGCGTCAGCTCTTGCACGTGCTTGCCGAAGTAGAAGCGGCTGGCTTCTTCGACACCGTAGCGGCCGTGACCGAAGTTGATGTGGTTGAGGTAGAGAAAGAGGATCTGGTCTTTGCCGAGCTCTTGCTCCAAGCGTCGCGCCAAGATCAGCTCACGCACCTTGCGCGCGATGGTGCGCTCGGGCGTCAGCAGCAGGTTCTTCACGATCTGCTGGGTGATGGTGCTCGCACCTTGGGTGGGCCGGCCGCGCAATGTGTCGTAGATCAGCGCGCGCGCTATGCCTGCGTAGTCGAGCCCAGTGTGACGGTAGAAGTCAGCGTCCTCGGCGGCCAGCACCGAGAGCACCAGCACCCGCGGAATGCGCGACATGGGCACGACTGTGCGTCGCTCGGTGAACGACTCCGCGATCAGGCGCCCTTTGCGATCGAGCACGCGCGAGATTTGCGGCGGATCGTAGTCCTTGAGCGTCGCGACTGTCGGCAGGTCGCGGCCGTAGTAGGAAAACACAGAGACCACTCCCAGCGTCCCGAGCGCCAAGAAGAAGAAGCCGACGCCGCACAAGCGCATGGTCCAGGTCAGCGCTTCGGTGCGCGCGGGCTTGGCCTTCTTGCCCTTGGCTTTCGCGGCTGGCTTCTCCGGTGGGGCAGCTTTTTCTGCGCGCTTCGTCATGCTCCAAGCCGCCGCACATGTTCGGCCACGATCTCCTGCGCCCGTGGCACGCTCGAGAGCAGATAGCGTGCGTGTAGCGTGAGCCGCTCTTGCGTGCTCAGGTCGCCGCGGCGCCCGCGCATCGCGCTCGCCAAGGTGATGGCCGCTGCGACCGACACATTCAAGCTCTGCACGAAGCCGCGCATTGGGATGGTGTAAGTGTCGTCGGCGAGCGCGGACAGCTCGGCCCGTACTCCGGCGTGCTCATTGCCGAACACCACCGCCACGCGGGCTTCGGAGGCCAAGTCCTCCGGTTGCACGGCGCCGTTCATCGCCGCCACATATACCCGGTAGCCGCGCTCACGCAACGCAGTGACGCAGCCATGCGCCGAAGCATGGCGCACCACGTCCACCCAGCGCTCGGTGCCCTGCGCGATGCGATTCGACGCCAGAAAGGGAACCTCGCCCTCGATCAGATGCACCTCTTGCACGCCGAAGGCGTCTGCCGAACGCAGCACCGCCGCCACGTTGTGTGGATCGATGAGTCCGTCGAGCACGGGCAGGACCGAACGCGAGCGAGCGGCTATCACGCTTTCGATCCTCTCTCTGCGTGCCCCACTGAGCAGTGGATCGAGCGCAGCGATCACCGTCTCGGCTGCAAAGGGCAGGTCCGGCGCCTGCTCGGGTGCAAAAAGGTCGGTCGCGTCGCGTCGCATCGCGCGCATACCTTACACGGAAGCAGGCCTCTTTACTTGGCTGCGCTGCGCTCGCCGACACGCACGCCGATCACCAACGTGCCGCCCTGATACTTCTGACCGGCGACGAAGAAAGGTTCCCCGGGCGATGCGATCACCTGCAGCAGCGGCAGATAATCCTGCTGATTGGGTCGGTTGATCGACACCTGCACCTTGCAGCGTCCGTCGGGCATGCGTTCGACGAAGTCGAGCTGCAAGCGCCGGCCGTTCGGCAGCTCGACCATCGCCGGCTGACCCTGCACGAGCTGCAGAGCCGAGCGAGAGAGCACCTTGCGCGACTTGAAGCTGTTGAAGGGCGGCTGCGAGAGCGCCTTGATGCTGGCGAGGCTCGGGTCGCTTGGGCCTTCGCTCTCGCTCGCCAAGATCACCAATACTTCGCCAGCCACGCCGGACATCAAGGCCGTTTTGCTCGTAGGGTTCGTTGGGTTCGTAGGCGCCGCGGGAGCCGTGCCGGTGGGTCGGTCGTCAGCCAGCGCCGCGCTACCGAGCACGAGACACGACACGATCGAGAGCATGCCTCGGGTCCAGCGCTTCGCGTGTCTCGTCGATCTCAGCGTCATCGTCTCACCTATTCGTCGTCGTTGATCCACACCACCGGCGTGCTCGATCCGTCCGAAAGCGAGATCTCGAACACCGTGCCAGCGTTGCTGCCGAAGTCGACGGTCACCACCTCCGAGCGACTCGCCGAGGGACGTGCCTCGGGTGTGCCTTTGCTGGTGGGCAGTGAAGTGCTTTCACTCGGTGCCTCTGGCCGGGTGGCAGCGCCGGGACGCCAGACGGTGATCAGCACGGCTGCGGCCACCGCCAGCGCTGCGACCGCAGAGGCCGTGACCGAGCGAATGCGCCGGCTGCGCAGCGCGATCACCTTGCCGGCAGGCACTTCTGCCTGCAGGCCACGCTCGATGCTCGCAAAAAGAGCCGCCGAGTCGAGGTCGCGCGCGGCGTCTTTGCTTGCCGCCCGCAGCAGCTCGTGCAGCCGCTCCAGCGCAGCACTCTGCGCGCTACAGCTCCCACACTCGGTGAGATGTTGCTCGGTGTGCGCGCAAGCGCTCGCATCGAGATCACCGTCTCGGTAGCGTTGTAGGAGCTCGTCTGTAAGATGCTCGGTTGGCACGGTCACTCCACGATCGTTAGGTCGCCGTCCAGGTACGGACCGAGTTGCTCTTGCATCTTGCGGCGCGCGTGAAAGAGCCGGCTCATGATGGTGCCCTTGGGGACTTCCAGCACTTCCGCCATCTCCTCGTAGCTCATCCCTTCAACCTCGCGCAGCAGGATGACGGCGCGATGATATTCGGGGAGCGTTTGGAGCGCCTTCTCTAGTTTTTCCGCCAGCTCGCGTCGGATGACGGTCTTGCGGGGATTGGTCTCGCTCATGTGTGGCAAGAGGGTGCCATCACCCGCGGCGTCGTCCGGCCTCACTTTGTCGTCCCACTCTGTGCTCTTGCGGCGCTTGCGGATCTGGTCGATCGCCAGGTTCATGACGATGCGGTAGAGCCAGGTGTAGAAGCTCGAGGTGCCCTGGAAGTTGGCGATGTGCTTGTGGAC
>JADGRG010000319.1 GCA_017881145.1 Sandaracinaceae bacterium
CATCCAGCCAGCGACCATCAGCAAGAGAAACTGCAACGGCAACGGCGACATCCAACGAGCGTGACATGCCTGCCGTGGCGCTGGACAGGGCCCAGATCCCCAGGCGATCACGCCTGCAACAGCGGAACATCATGGCCGTTTATCGACGATCGAGTTCTTGTACACCACGGGTTTACGTGTGCACAGCCGAGTCGACAGCCGCATTTACGCGAAGGGCCATCGCGTCTCGGACAAGGAGCTCGCGACGGTGAATCTTGAGCCGCACGCCTTCCACGGCGAATGGAACCACACCATCCAACCGACCGCAGAGGCATGAGAGGCGATCGACTATTTTTGCGCACGGGTCCTTATGTCAACCCGACCCGGCCCACGATACCCCTTTCATGCTTCCTGTGAGCGGTCCGCTTCAACCGTGTCACGGAGTGGAGGCCCGCCCGGCTCAGCGAGCTGCACCCACACGGCTGACGTCGTCTATGCCGCCTTCACATCGACCACGAGCTCCAGCCCAGCCTCGTCGACCTGCGCCTGCAGCGCGAGCTTCACGAAGAGCGGCGGCGGGTAGCCGAGTGCTCTCGCCCACTTCGCTGCACGCTCAGCGCTGACACCGCGCCGTCCCTTCTCGACGTCGCAGATCACCGCGCGCGTGACGCCGAGCTTTGCTGCCATGGCCGCGAGCGTGTACTCGTCCGTTGCGCGGATGCTCGCGAGCATCGCACCGAACGTGAGCGGTCCACCCATCAGGCCTTCCAAGAAACGCATAGCGTCGCTCTTGGCTTGTGCCTTCTTCACCTTTGCCATGCTCTCTTGCCTTCCCTTACCGCGCGCTGTCCGGCGCGCCCGGCTCAATACTCGTGCTTGTTCACTTCGATCACTGACACCAGCTGCAGCTCATCAGCCTTGATCACGTAGAACGCGCGGTAACCGCGGCTCAGTCGCACTGACCGCTGACCCGCGCGGTCGCCGGCAAGAGCCTCATCGTGCAGGCCTTTGCCGCCGAACCGGCGCGTCTCTTCCAAGCCGATCGACTCGACCGACACCACCCACGCCGCGAACTTTACGCGCACATGCGTCGGGCAACCGCGGAGGTCCTTCTTCGCCGATCTCGTGATCTCGACCGCGTTGACCATGGGAAGAATGAATGTACACGTCTAGCGTGTACAAGTCAACAGACTCGCGTGGTCGTGGGGAGACACCTCAGCGTCGCTCATAGGAGCTCTCGACTGCGAGCGGGCAGACTGCCGTAGTACCCCGCTCCACACGACGACGTGGCACTGTCCGCGAGCGTGGGGTCACGCAGCGGCAACCAACTGGAGCTTGGCCGCCTGGTGCGGGATCGCTGTCAGGACCTCAGCCAACACGGTCTCAACTTCCATGGCGGTTTCAACTGTGGTGGCTTCCTTCCTGATGTGCTTCCAGAGCCCTAGGTAGTGAGTCTCTGCAACTTGCACGGAGTGCCCCAGTTGGCGTGCCGAACGATACACGGAAGCAGCCCCAAAGATGCCAGGGGCGTTCGTGAGGTACGTAGCGCAAGAGGAGCGCAGCACCTGTGGTGAGAAGCCCTCGGGGGCGTCATAGGGCTTCTTGAGCACCCTGCGGCAACCCTTCCTGGCTTCGTTGGCGGTCATCGGGAAGATCCGCCCCTTGTCTTGGTTACCCTTGAGCTTCTGGAGGAGGGCAACGCACGCAGGCGTTATCGAGAGGTCTACGGTTCGAGCCTTCTTGGTCTTCACGCTGGAGGCCTTGAGGCGGATCTCAGCGTGCTCAAGGTCCAGTTGTGTCCGGTCCAGGTGCAGCGCCTCAGAGAAGCGCATCCCAGTAAGCAGTAGGACGGCAATGAAGGGGGTGATCGGATCGTGCTTCTTCGTCTGCCCTGGCTTGCCCTTCCTGCCCAGCTCCTTCTCCCTGCGGCTCATCTTGAACTTGTCTGCGTCGTGAGCGAGGCACGCCTCCAGTAGCTTGTGCAATTGAGCGGGTTTGAAGAACTCTGGCTCTTCGTTCCCCTCGGGAAGCCGCTTCAAGCGGCGCAAGTCGTCAAAGCTCAAGTGGGCGCAGAGACTGTTGTCCACCCAGTAACCAAGCACCGTGCGTGTGGTGCGGATGTCTTGGTTGATGCTCACGGGGCTACGCCGCTTCTCTGAAACGGTGCGCTCGCCCCGCTTGCCCTTCTTGACCACGGTGTGCTTGGGACCGTTGAGCAGGGTCTCTCGGAAGGCCAGCACCTTGGCACGGTCCAAGTCGTCTGTGGTCTTGATCCCGTTCTCTGCGGCCCACTTGGCAAGCTTGCGCGTGGTCGCCTTGTACACTTCAAGGGTCTTGGGCCGTAGGTGCGGGTTGGCCGCGAAGTAGCGCTCGATCGCTTTGTCGAAAGGCGTTGCAGTGGCCCGCACGGCTCCAGTGGCAAGCTCAAGTTGGCGATTCTGAAGATCGGCGGCCTTCTGTGCTGCCCAATCGGCCCGTAGCTCTACCGTGGTGAGCACGGCTGGCAACGTGACCCAGCGAGTCTTCCCCGAGTCAGGATCCAACCAGCGTGCCCCCCAGCCCGTGCGGCGCTTTTCGTTGGGCTTGATGAGCACTATGCCCTTGTGCTTGGGGCCTTTGCGTTTGGCCATCTGGGTCTGATCTCCATCGTTGGAACCGTTGACCTCCCTGCTGTTTCGCCACCCCTGGCTTGCTTCGACTTTTCTGCTAAATGCTGAGGCGTTGCGATGCCTTGGGGGTGCTCAGTTGGGTCAGAACGGTTGACCTACTGCCACGTCAGTGCTCCGAACCCTACCATCTTGCTCCTACTTTTGCTCCTACGATTTGACCGCCCCATGGGTCACCCCGAGTCCCCCGCAGTCCCCGCCCGTCTTGATGGAAAGCCCTACGAAACAAGGTGCTTTCGTTCAAATCTTGAAGAGCTACGGACCCCTGGGAAAGTGGCCAAGAACTAATTTGGGAGCAGGAGGTCGCAGGTTCGAATCCTGTTGCCCCGACCGAGACCACACACGCTGCTAGGTCAGCCGTTGCGTGTATGGGCCAGACGCTTTGCGATCGCCGGTGCATCATGCGGTGCCGTGAGGTCGGTGATGGCCAAGAAGGAAGCGCGCAAGATACCAGTGAGCGGTGGCGCATCTGCGCTCAAGCACAATCCCTTCGGCGCGCTGGCTGGTGTGCCCGCGTCTGCGGGCGCAGCGCCGACGCCGGATGAGCCAGCGGCCGCAGCACTGCCCACCGATGCCAGCGCCAAACAGCCACGCGGGCGCTTGATCTTGCGGCGCGAGAAGAAGCACCGCGGTGGCAAGACGGTGGTGGTGGTCGCTGGATTGCGGATGCACGCAGAGCTCGACGAAGCGACCATCGATGGGTTGGCGCACGCCTTGAAGCAGCACCTGGGTTGCGGCGGCACAGTCGAGGCTTGCGGCGGCGACCGGCAGATCGTGCTGCAGGGCGACCAGCCCGCGCGGGTCGCGGAGCTGCTCCGCGCTCGCGGGTTTCGCGTGGAGGGTGTGACTTCGTAGCGCACGGCGCGGCCGCCCGGTTGGATTCACGCTCCGTGGCTCGCGCGAAGCGCCGAGACAGAAAGCGTCAGGTGTCCAAGTCATCCGGATATCGATCCTCCAAAGCTTCCGAGATGAGGCGCAGGATCGGCAGCGAGCGCGAGCGCCGGGAATCGGGGTCGACGGCGCATGCGCAGAGCAGGCCGGATGCTTCGCTGACAAGTCGGCGCTGAGAGAGAAAGGTATCAGTTTCATAATGAGCGAGATCACTCACCGAGGCCTCACGACCAACGGTGTGCGCCTGCATATCGCCGAGGCAGGCCAGGGGCCGCTCGTGGTGTTGTTGCACGGCTTTCCCGAGACCTCTTACTCGTGGCGGCATCAGATGGAGCCGCTGGCGAGCGCCGGCTATCACGTGGTGGCGCCCGACCTGCGCGGCTTCGGCGAGAGCGAGCAGCCTCTGGCTGTGAGCGCATACGATCAAGTCGAGCTCGCGGCAGATGTTGCAGGCCTCATCGATGCTCTCGGCGGCGGCAAGGCAGTGGTGGTCGGTCACGACTGGGGCGCACCAGCCGCCTGGCACAGCGCGCTGCTCTATCGCGACAAGGTGCGCGGCGTTGTCGGCCTCTCCGTACCGTACGGAGGCCGCAGCTCGCGCCCGCCTCGGGGCCACGCTCCCTTTGGTGGGCGGCGACGCCACGCCCGGGTTTGCGATTTCGGCTGCGCCGCTGGTCGAGCTGCATGAGCCTCGGCGCTCGACGCAACCGCTGCCCAGCGAATACTGGCGGGCGCGCCTGGTCATCGAGGCTGGCTACGGCTGGCAGCGAGAGAGCGCCAGCTACGGCGTAGGGCTCCTGCTCGAGCACGAAAGCGATCACGAAACCGCCCACGCCTGTTTTCACCCGGAGTTTCTGACCCAGAACGACGTGGGAGGCTTGGCGCGTGCCACTTGGGCACTGAGAGCGTTGCAGCTGACGGCTGCGACCAGGCTGCGCCTGTACGTGCTCTCCTGCACGCGTGAACGCTCTCGCTGCCGCAACTTCGAGGGTGAAAGCTCGGCTGCCGGACAAGCCGACGTCGTGCTCGACGCGCCGAGTGCCTGGCTCAAGTGGTTGCACCCCTTCGCGAGCATGCATGGCTTCGGCGTTCTGCCTTCCGGCCTTGTGCGCAGCGAGAGCCACCTCGAAGGACATGCCGGCGTCTGGCTTTCGACGCGAGCTTGCCTGATACAACTCTTTCTCTTAGTTTATGCTGGCAACGACCTGGGCATCACTCGGGCCGAGCGAGTTTTCGAGCCGGGTGTGGGGTTCAGTTTGTCGCTGGTTCCACCCTCGTGACATGTAGAGAGCGAACGCGGAGGAGAGCATGCAGATCGCAGGCAAGGCAGCCATCGTCACCGGAAGTGGAACAGGAGTAGGGCGCGCTACCGCGTTGCAGCTTGCGCGCCAAGGCTGCTCGGTGCTCATCAACTACAGCCGCTCGCAAGAGGCTGCCGAGCGCGTCTGCAACGAAGTGCGCGCGCTCGGTGTGAAGTCCGTGGCTCTGCGCGCCAACGTAGCCGAAGACGCCGAGTGCCGCGCGATGGTCCAGGCTGCGGTCACCGCGTTTGGTCGTCTCGACATCCTGGTCAACAACGCTGGCACCACACGCTTCATCGACCACGGTAATCTCGATGCCGTCGCGCAGGAAGACTGGGATCTCATCCTGGGCGTGAACCTGCGTGGCCCGTTTCAGTGCGCACGCGCCGCGCGCTCGGCGCTCGAAGCCAACGGCCAAGGTAACATCGTCAACGTCTCCTCGATCGGCGGCCTGCGCGCCATCGGCAGCTCCATCCCCTACTGCGCCTCCAAAGGCGCGCTCAACACGCTCACGCTCGCCCTGGCGCGCACGCTTGCTCCGAAGATCCGCGTCAACGCCATCGCGCCCGGCTTCATCGCAGGCGAGTGGCTACAACAAGGGCTCGGTGCCGCCTACGAACCCGTCAAGAAGTTCTGGGAAGGCCGCTCAGTGCTCGGCAAAGTCTGCGAGCCCGACGACGTCGCTGCCGCCATCGTCTCCCTCATCACCGGCTCCGAGCTCATCACCGGCCAGATCATCCCCGTCGAGGGCGGCCAGCACCTAGCCATGTGACCCGGCCGCACTCAGCGCACCTCCAAGAGACAGCAAGAGAGCGCCCAGCCCAGGCTCGTGTTATACGGCCAGCTCGCCGCCAAGCGCGGTGGGCGCCCGTAGCTCAGTTGGATAGAGCGTCTGCCTTCTAAGCAGAGGGTCGCAGGTTCGAGTCCTGCCGGGTGCGCTAATGATTCCGGTAGTTTAGACGCCAGGCATGAACCGAATACGACCCCTGCTACAACCTCTGCTACAACCTTTTGAC
>JADGRG010000320.1 GCA_017881145.1 Sandaracinaceae bacterium
ACGTCTTTCTGGTTGGCCTTGATGAAGGCTTCCAGCTCTGCAACGCTCGGTTGTAGGTGCTCGCGGTAATAGACCGGCGAGAAGCGCGCGTACTTGAGTGTGACGGTCTCTTTTTCGCGCAAGAACGCATCCCAGACTTCGTTCGGGCTGACGGCCGCCTGTGCGGTCACGGTCTGCCGCATCTGCTGGGCCAGCGTCTCTTCGGTCTGCTCGTCGGCGAACTCCTCGACACTGCGCCGCAGTCGGTATTGGATGAACTTGCGCAGATTGTCCTTGCTGAACTTGCCCTTGGCGTCTTTGAAGTCGAAGCGGCGCGGGCCGGACGGCGGCAGGTAAGGCCCTGCGCTCACTGCCATCGACATGTGCAAGAGGCCGTCCTCGGCGACCTTCTGCATCACCTCTTCGGGCGTGATGGAGTAGCCAAGCTCGCGCGCCTGCTTGGCCAGGAGCGAGCGCTCGACCAAGCCTTGCAGCACCATTTCTTCGAGCTTGTTCTGCTTGGCGAACTCCGGCGGGACGCTGTCGCCACCAGCCAGCGCGTAAGCAGCGCGGAACTCGTTGCTGGTGATCTTGTCGCCGTAGATCTCTGCAGCGTAGGCCTGATGGCTGCCTTGGCTGCAGCCCTTGGCTTGAGGCCCGCCGAACTGCAGAACGAAGACGGCGCTGAGCGACAGCACCATGAAGGCCAGCACGATGCCGCGGAATCTTTGGAGTATGCTCTCGAGCACGGGGACCTCTAGAAGGCGCAAAAAAAGGCGACTTTCCGAGCCAAACACAGCTCGGCAAGGCAGGGCGCGGTAACATAGATGAGGGTCTACAGCCTCGCAAGACGTCCGACCTCGCTGGTTGGATCTGCCCGGAAAGTGGCCCGTCCGGTACGCGGCCGCTGGCAGCATGTGGCACAGGCGGCACAGGCGGCACAGGCGGCACGGGCGGCCCTCGGCCTACTGGTCTGGTTCTTGGCTAGCCCGCACGCCCGTGCTGAGGCAGGCCGGGCGGATTCGGCGGCAAACACCCTGATCGTCCAGGCCGAACCGGGCGTCGCCGAGTCGCTTTCGGCCGCTCTTTCGGCTCGTTTTCCGGCGGCAGAGTGGGTGCGCGACCCCCGCGAGTGGCTCAGACGGGCCCGGCAAGGCATCGATCCGGGCTCGCTTTCGGCGCTTTCTGAGATCGAGGATGAGCTCAGCCTGGCGCGCCGCTCGGCAGCCGAGCTCGACGAACGAGCGGCACTGCTCCGTCTGGCACACGCCGAAGTCGTCATCCGTCGAGCGCTCGGCGTTCCCGGCGCCGCCGCCTTCTACGCCGAGATCGAGGTGCAGCTCGGCATCACGGCGGCGCAAGCAGGGCTGCCAGGCTTGGCCTCCGCCTCGCTGCGTCGTGCAGCCCATCTCGACCCGGGTCGCAAGCTGCTGGCCGGTGAAGCCAACCCCGAGCTGGTGGCCCTGGCTGCGCGCCTCTGGAACGAAGCCGAGAGCGCACCGGAGGGCGAGCTTGCGCTGGCGGTGAATGCCAAACACGCCCATGTGTTTGTCGACGATGTGGAGCGTGGTGAGGCGCCGCTGCGGGTGCGCGCAAGCTGCGGTGAACACGTGTTGCGAGTCGAGGCGCCCGAGCATCTCGCGTATGGCGCGGTGGTGGTCGTCGAGCAAGGTCCCCGGCCGGCCATGCAGATCGCGCTCGCACCCGACCCGGCCTTCGTCCACCTCGCCGAGCTGGAGCGCGCGGCGGCTGGGTCCGACTTTGCGCACCTTCCAGCCGCGCTCGACGCGCTGGCGGGCTTCGTGCCTTCGCGGAAGCAGCTGGTGGTGATCGAAGCCGCTGCCGGCCGAGCCCTGCTCGTGCCCTGTGCTGCGGAGGGCTGCACTGCGCCGGAGCGGGTGCTGGCGGGGCGGATTGTCCCAGCTCTGTCCGCAGAGCCGCTGCGCCAGGCCGAGCTCGACGAGGAGCGCGCGTGGCTCCACGGTGACGCAGCTCTCGCTTCGGCGCCGCCTGCGCTCACGCCTGCGCAGCCGCTATGGAAGCGCTGGTATGCATGGTCTGCGTTGGCGGTGTTGGTGGGTGCGGCTGGGGCCCTTGTGGCTGTGAGTGCGTCGCCGGTAGCGCAGCGAGAGCTGCACGTCGTGGTCGACCCCAAGGGGCTGCGTTGAGCGGTCGCGGCTGGTTTTGTGCTGACGGCGTTGCGTTGCGGGCCGAGCTGCGTAGACTCCCTCGTTCCGAGCCGCCCGCGGGCTTGGGGTGGAGCGGCGGCAGCTAGTTAGCTGCTAGTTAGCTGCTCGCGACACGACACGACACGAAAGGAATAGCGCCGGTGCCTGACCATGCGAAGCCCCAGGGTGGACAGCCCCACAGTGGCGGCAACCTGAAATACGTCCTCGGTGGCGTGCTGCTCTTGGGCGGTGCCGTGGGCTTGTGGTTCCTCCTGCAGACCCCGCCAGCGCCGGCGGCTGCTCCGGTGGCTGCCAAATCGAAGGACGCCGAGCGCGTCAACCCGATGGCGCAGCCCGACCTGATCCTCGAGGATCAGAAGGACGCCGGACACCCGCAGCAGCCGGAAGCCGAGAAGCCCAAGCACGTGCACCACGAGGTCCGTGACCAGTGGGATTGCCAGGGCGATCTGGCACGCGCCGCATTGCAGACGGTGATCGACTCCAACCGCACGCAGATCCGCAACTGCTACGAGCGTCGGCTGAAGGTCAACAACGTGCTGCAGGGCGACCTCACGCTCAAGCTCAAGGTCGCCTCCAACGGGCAGACGAGCGCCGCCGCCGTCAGCGGCTCTCTGCGCGACAACGAAGTCTTCGGCTGCGTGCGCAGCATCGCCCAGAAGTGGACCTTCCCGCCTCCCACCGGTGGCGATTGCGCTGTCGTGCAAGTGCCGTTTCAGTTCTCGCCGAAGAGCGGCAAGTAAGCAGAGCAGCGCTCTTTGCGCTAGTCATCTGGGGCTCAGCGACCGCAGACATTGCCCAGAAGCAGGTCGAGCGGCACCCGGCGAACAGCTCAACCACTCGCCGTGCCCGTAGGGCACGACGACGAACCGCTGCCCGCGCAGCGGATGCCAAGCGTAGGTCACTGCGCGAACATCGTGTCCGCGCGCGTCATGCCGTAGGGTTGA